>VAUM01000254.1 GCA_005774595.1 Actinomycetota bacterium | reverse complement strand
GGCGGACAACTACTCCGAGTGGGACGAGTTCTACGAGTTCAGCGCGTCGAACACCCGCCCGCCGGACGACTGGCTCTCCTCGGAGCTCGCCGACTGGCTGCCGTTGCGATCGGACATCCGCACCCTGCTGTGGCTGGGGGCCGACGGCAACACGATCTGGTCGATGGGCAGCGCCCACGACGTCGCCCGGCTCGCCGACCTGGCCGCGGCCACACACGGCGAGCCGCTGGCCACGCGGCTGCGCTTCGAGGACGGGCCCGCGCTCGCGGTCGCCGTCCCGATCACCGGCTTCCCCTTGAAACGGATCGCGGGCACCTTCGCGGTCGCCGAGCCGATCGGGACGGCTATGGCTCAGGAGTTCGCCGCACTGAGCAACGCGACCACCGTGACCATCCGCACCGTCGACGAGGCAGCCACGCCCGTCACGAACACGGTGCGCGCACCCGCGTTCACGGGCATGACGTCGTCGCTCGACGAGGGCGTGCTGCACGTCACCGCGAACCTCATCGGCCTCGGGGGCGAGCGCGTCGCCTCGGTCAGCATCTTCGACTCGGGCGTCGCCTCAGCCGACCCCCTCTACGTCCCGCTGCTCACCGCCCTCGGCACCTCGGGCCTCGCACTCGCGGCGGCGCTCCTCCTCGCGCTGACGACCACGCGCTTCGTCCGCAAGCCGATCGACGAGCTTGCGGCGTACGTGCGTGACGTCGGCATGCGGGCCGTCGAAGGCGCCCCCTACGCGCCGCTGGAGGTCGGCGGCGACGTGCCCGCCGAGTTCCGCACGATGCTCGGCACCGTCGACGACCTCACCGGACGGCTCGCAGCCCGCCAAGCCGAGCTCCGCGGCGCGCTCGCGCAGGCCGAGGAGGCCGAGGAGCGCTTCCGCATCGCCGTGGACGACTCACCGGAAGCGAAGCTCCTGTTCGTCGACGGGATGATACGCGTCGCGAACCCCGCGGCCGGCTTCCAGATGGGCGTGCCGGCGGAGCGCCTCATCGGCCTGTCTATGGCCGACGCGATGGGCGGGCGGGCGTTGCCGGTGGCGGAGTCGGACCAGGCGCTCACTTTGGCCGAGCTCGTCGCGCATGCCGTCGAGAGCGGCCCGGTCACCGTCGTGGTCGACGCCGCCGGCCGCGGCACCCGCTGGCTGCAGATCGCGGCATCGGTCCACCCGGGCTCGGGCGAGGTGCTCGTCACGAGCCGCGACGTCACCGAGGACCGGCGCCGTGACGAGCTGCGCGCCGAGATCCTCGAGACGGTGAGCCACGACCTCAAGTCCCCGCTGTCCGTGATCAGCGGCTACCTCGACATCCTCGAGCGGCAGCCCGACACCGAGGTCGTCGGGAAGGCCGTCGGCGGCGCGCGCGACGGCATGGCCCGTGTGCTCGAGATGCTCGAGGACCTGCTGGCGACGACGAAGGCCGAGGACTTCCTCGCGCCGCGCACCATGTCCCTCGTGCACCTCGACCGGCTGGCCGCCGACACGGTGGACTCGCTCCGGCCGGTGGTGCGGCAGGAGATCGAGCTGCGCACCTGCTGCGCCGCCACGACCCGCGGCGAGGACCGGCGTCTGCGCCAGGCCCTCGCCAACCTCATCGGGAACGCCGCGAAGTACTCGCCCGACGACTCCACCATCACCGTCGCGCTGGAATGTCTCGGAGACCGGGCCGCGCTCGTCGTCGAGGACGAGGGCCCGGGCGTGCCGCCCGAGGAGCGCGACCGGATCTTCGAGCGGTTCGAACGGGCGGACGCCACGTCGTCCCAGCCGGGCCTGGGCCTCGGCCTCTACATCGTCCGCACGATCGTCCAAGGGCACGGCGGGAGCGTGCACGTCGAGCAGCGCGCAGAAGGGACGGGCGCGCGGTTCGTCGTCGAGTTGCCGCTCGCGGCGGGGCGTCCGCCGGCCGGCTAGATCCAGCCGAGCCGCAGCGCGTCGACCAGCACGAACGCCGCCCACCACAGGACGACCCCGCCCAGGGTGAAGGCGCCGGCTCGCAGCAGCGCCGCCGAGAGCAGCCCGGACCTGCGGGACTGGGGCAGCGCTCGGCGGGCGATCGCCCAGCCGGCCACGCCGACGAACGGGCCGACGACGGCGAGCAGCAGACCGGCGAGCAGCAGCGGCGGGTAGGCCCCGCTCTCCGGCAGGTACGGGTCGCCGAGGCGGTTGCTGACGACGATGATCGCAACGCCGAGCGCGACCCACAGGCCGACGTAGGTCAGATACGGCCACCACGGCAACGGCGAGCGGCCGGCAGGCCCCTCGTCGATCTCGGGCAGCGCGGCCTCCGAATCCGGCTCGGTCGCGACGACGGTCTCCGGAGCGATGTCGAAGAGGTGCTCGTCGTCCGGCCCGGCGCCCTCGGCCTCCACGGCGGCCGACTCGGCGTCCGCCTCCGCGGAGACCTCGCTGAGCGGCACGGCGCCGGGGCCATCCGGGGTGTCGACCTCGGGCAGCGTGAGCTGCCAGGCGACGTGCCCCTCAGCCGGCCCGGGATCGGCAACGGGCTCCGGCTCCTCGGCGGGCTCGGTACCCGCGTCACCCAGCTCCGCGGCCTCGTCCGGCCCGGGGCCCTCCTCGGGCGCGGGCTCCTCGACAGGCGCGTCTTCGCCGGCGGCGGACTCGGCGCCCGCGTCACCGAGATCCGGTGCGGGCGCCGTGGGCTCCTCTGCAGCGAGGCCGTCGTCCTCGCGGGGGGTGGTGTCCATGGCGGTCAGTCTAGTGGAGCACCACCGCCCGCGCCAAGACGCACGCGCCAGATGTGTGAACGCTGTGTGCCGGCGTGCCCCCGCGCGCGCGACGCGACTAGTATGTATGCGCCCGACCAGCGCACCGCCACCCGGAGGCCCCCATGCCCGACGACCTCACACCCCTTCCCGAGGCCCCCTCGGACG
>VAUM01000253.1 GCA_005774595.1 Actinomycetota bacterium | reverse complement strand
GACGTCGCGACGACCGGCGAGCTGGCCTACGTCACCTCGTCCGACACCGGCTGGAACGGCTGCGCGGGCACAGCGGCCTCGGACGGCGCGACTCCGACCGCCGTGGCCGTCGGCAGCGGCGGCCTGCGGCTCATCGACGCGGCCTCGCCGTCCGTGCCGTTCCTGGCCGGCTTCAACCCGGTCGGCGGCGCCTTCGCGACGATGGCGGGCGACCTCGTGCTCGTCACGGACCCGGACGAGGGCGCGCGCCTCTACCGCTACACGCAGGTCACCGACCGCGACGCCGGCCTGTCGCGCTACGAGACGGCCGTCGAGATGTCGAAGGACATCCCCGCGTCCGACTACGTCGTGCTCGCGACCGGCGCGACGTACCCGGACGCGCTGTGCGGCGCCTCGCTCGCGTACGCGCTCGACGCGCCGATCCTCCTCGTGCGGCCCGACGGCATCCCGGACGAGGTGGCGGCACGCATCACCGAGCTCGGCGCAACCAAGGCGATCGTGCTCGGCGGCACCGCCGCAGTCGGCCAGGGCGTCATCGACGACCTCGCCGCACTCGGGATCACCGGCGACAACGTCACGCGCCTGTCGGGCTCCGACCGCTACGAGACCGCCGAGCAGATCGCGCTCGAGCTCGAATCCGTGCTCGGCGCCGGCTCGTGCGACACGGCATTCGTCGCCACGGGCCTGAACTATCCCGACGCGCTCGCCGCGGGCGGGGCAGCCGCCAAGATGGGCGCGCCGATCCTGCTCACCAAGCCGTGGGAGCTGCCCGACGCCACCGCCGACGCGCTCGACGCGCTCGGATGCGCCGACACCATCGTGCTCGGCGGCACCGGCGCAGTACCCGACGCCATCGCAGCCGACCTGCCGAGCCCGGAGCGCCTCGCCGGCGCCACGCGGTACGACACAGCGGCGCGGATCGCGGACTTCTCACTCACCGAGCCGTCGTGCGCGTTCACGCCGGGCGAGCTGTTCGTCGTGACGGGCCTGAACTTCCCCGACGCCCTGCCCTGCGGCGTCATCTCGGCGATGCACGACGCGCCGACCCTGCTCGTGAACACGGGAGTCCCCGGGGCGACCGGCGCGTTCGTCGCGGACCACGCGGCCGAGGTGGACAGCATCCGGATCGTCGGCGGCACCGGCGCGGTGCCGGCGGACGTCGAGTACGAGCTGTTCGCCCTGGTCCAGGGCCAGTGACCCCGGGCCGAAAGGCCCGGTGCACGCGAAGGGCGCCCCGCAAAGGGCGCCCTTCTTCACGCGTGCGCCCCGCCGGCTACCTGCCGCCGGTGAGCGCCTTCAGGGTCGCCGCGATGAGGTCCATGAACTTCGCGAAGAACTGCTCGAACTGCCCGATCTCGTCACCGCTCATCTCGGCCTCGTAGTGGGTCGAGAAGTCACCGCCGGCGATGCGGACCGAGATGTCCTCCATCGTCACGATCATCGTGTTCAGGCGCTTGAAGATGAGCGTGTCGAGCATGCCGCCTATCACGATCGTCGCGGCGAGCAGGGTGATCGCAATGACCATCAGCGTGCTGATCATCGAGGACTTCGCCGAGTCCGCCTGTGCCGAGATGTCCTCGATCGAGTAGAGCACGCCGACGACCTGGCCGGCCGCGTCGGCGATCGGGTAGACATTGTGGGCACGGCTCGTGCGGTCCTCGCTCCACGCTACGGTCCAGTAGTCACCCTCGGCGGTCATCGCATCATGGCAGGTCTTCGCGCACGAGCCGTTCTCGATGCCGACGAACTTGCCGGTCTCGGGAATGTCCCCCGCGGGCACCTCGAAGCGCATCTTCTCGGCGAGCGCGTCGTCGGTGGCGGCGACGAGCACGTAGTTCTCGCGCTCGTCCCAGTTGCTCGGCTTGCCAGCGTCGGAGCGCTCCTTCTCGTAGGCAGCCTTGTCGAGCTTGGTCTTGTCGACCAGCAGGCCGTAGTCCGCCGACGAGATGTGCTTGACGTGCTCGAGCAGCACGGCACCGTCCGCTATCGGGTCGAGAGGCCCGGAGGCCGGACGTGACTCGGCCCCCAGCTCGTCCCACGCCGCCGACCCGACAGCGAGTGACTTCGCGGCGGCCACGTCGAGCCCGCCGGACGAGGACTGGTGCAGGTAGACGACGACCACCAGCGCCCCGATGAGGTTGACGACCACGACCCCCGCGAGGATCTTCCAGCGGATCGAGAGGTTCTTCATCGCTCGCGCCTCCAGCTCCCTCGGCCCTGCTCGGCCGTTACGCCCTCACACAGAGTATCCGACATACCCGGTCTTCCCACAAACCCCGCACTTCACCTACGGCCACAGCGGCTGCGTGGAGATCATCGACGGCAGCGGGTGGCTGCTCGTCCGCGAGTTCGCATAGCACCCGTTCACCGAGCAGTTGCCGGGGCTGATGCTCGTCCCGGACATGTTCGCCAGCTTGATGCCCGTGAGGCCCCAGTGCCCCGGACGTACGTACGGGTACTGGTCGGCCGCGACGCCGTCGGTCGTCACCGCCGTGCGGATGAGCAGGCGCGGGCGCTTCCACGCGTGCGGTATGCGCACGTGGCAGTCGATGCACTTCGCGCCGTAGATGCCCGCAGGCGAGGTGGTGTAGGTGGCATAGCGACGGTGAGTGTTGTGACGGCTGAAGCCACCGGCCGTAGCGGTGCCCGGGTTCGAGTTCACGAAGACGGTGTGGCACTTGTAGCAGACGACCGGCTGGTAGCCCGGCGGGTTCGTGGAGGTCGCCGGGTCGAGCTGGTAGGCGTTCGTCGTCGGGTTCGCGTACTCGGTCTGACTGTAGCCGGAGATGATGCGGACCTCTACCGCGGCGCCGTGCGGGCCCGCCGGCGCGCCGGAGAACACGTGGCAGTCGGTGCACTTGACCGTGAGCGCCTGGATGGCCGCCGTCGTGACGGCCGAGGGATACGCGGTCGTGTCGAGCCAGCGGGTGGTGCCGCTG
>VAUM01000252.1 GCA_005774595.1 Actinomycetota bacterium | reverse complement strand
CCCAGCCGGCCCGCGGGGGGGGGGCGCGGCGCAAGCGGCTGGGGGCGCGGGGGGTGCGGCGCTGGTCGAGCTCGTCGCCCCCGGCGTCGAGGGGGGCGAACGGGGCGGGGTCGACCCCGCCGTTCTCCATCATCCTGGCGGCCGCGGCACGCTCCTCGGTCCGCGGCTCGACCGAGTCCTCCGGCACCAGCCGCAGCAGCGAGCCGTCGCCGTGCAGCTCGAACACCCACTCGCCGCCCTCTTCCTCGGGACGTGAGAAGGTCAGGTAGCGGAAGCTCTCGGTGTTCAGGAACAGGCAGCCGTTGACGAGCAGCGTCGCGGACTCGTCGTCGGCCATCAGCTTGACGAGCGCGGCGGTGCCCTCGGCCATGACGACGCCGTCGACGGTGTACGTGTAGCGAAGGCCCTCGAGCGTCTCGAGGGCCCGGATCATGTCGCGGGGCTCGGTGATGGTCCCCTCGCCGATGAGGCAGGGGGCCAGGTCGCGCGGTGGTTCCATGCATCACTCCTGGAAGGCGGGGCGGCAGGGCTTGGTGTCGGGATCCGGGCACGCGCCCGGTCCTTGAGGCCGATTGTAGCATCGGCGTCGAGGGCCTCCCTGCGCCGCGGTTTGGGGTACCGTGGAGCCGAGGCGGTCACCGACATCCGGGGGGCGGCGTGAGGGTCGAGAAGGAACTGCTGAAGGCGCTGAGGAGTGCGAACCGCCCGGCTTCGGCGGCCGATGCGGCGGCCGCGCTCGGCATCACCGAGGGCCAAGCCGAGCAGGCGCTCGCCGCGCTCGCGCGCTCGGGCAACGCGGTCAAGACCCCGGACGGGCGCTACGTCGCGCTCAGACAGCGCGGCACGCTGACCGGTCGCGTCCACCTCACGCGCAAGGGGTACGGCTTCGTGACCTCGCCCGGGGGCGACGTCTACGTCCGCCGTCACGACCTCGGCGGCGCCATGCACGGCGACACCGTCGCGGTCAGGCTGCACGGCGCGCGCGGCCGGGAGGGGCTGTCGGGCGAGGTCGTGCGGATCATCGAGCGCGCCGTCACACAGGTGGTCGGGCGCTACGAGCGCCACGGCAAGCTCGGCATCGTCGTGCCGATGGACCCGCGCATCCACTCGGACCTGTTCGTGGAGCCGTCGCCCGGCGCTAGGCCCGGTGACTTCGTGGTCGCACGCATCACGCGCTACGCCACGCGCAACGAGGCGATGCAGGGCGTCGTCGACGAGGTGCTCGGCGACGCGAACACGCCCGGCATCCATGTCGAGATCGTCATCCGCGAGCACATGCTGCGCACGGCGTTCCCCGACGAGGTCGAGGCCGAGGCGGCGGCTCTGCGGCTCGACGTCGACAAGGCCCTCGCCGAGCCCGGCCGCGAGGACGTGCGCGGGCGCTTCACCGTCACCATCGACCCGGTCGACGCGAAGGACTTCGACGACGCCATCACGATCGAGCGCCGCAGCGGCGGATGGTTGCTCGGCGTGCACATCGCCGACGTGTCGCACTACGTGCCGTGGGGCTCGGCGGTCGACAACGAAGCGCGTCTGCGCGCCACCAGCGTCTACCTCGTCGACCGTGTGCTGCCGATGCTGCCCGAGGAGCTCTCGAACGGGCTGTGCTCGCTCAAGCCCGGCGAGGACCGTGTCTCGTTCTCGGTGGACCTCGAACTGGACCGCAATGGCGCCGTGCTCTCGGCGCGCGCGTACCCGTCGGTGATGCACAGCGACCGGCGTCTGACCTACGACGAGGTCCAGGGCTGGCTCGACGCCGGGACCGGCTTCCCCGACGAGCAGACCCGCATCCTGCTCACCGAGTTCCGCGCCGCAGCCGCGAAGCTGCACGAGCGGCGCGTCGCGCGCGGGGGGCTGGACTTCGACACCGTGGAGGCGAAGGTCCGCCTCGCCGAGGACGGCACTCCGCTCGAGGTCGTGCTGCGCACGCGCACCGAGGCGACCAACATGATCGAGGAGGCGATGATCGCGGCCAACGAGGCGGTCGCGCGCCTCATGCGCGACGCCGGCGCGCCGATGGTCTACCGCATCCACGAGGACCCTGACCCCGACGCCCTCGAGCAGGTCGCCGCGATCCTCAAGGAGTTCGACTACCCGATCAAGGACGTCCACGGAGCGAGCCCGCAGACGTTCCAGCGCATCGTCGCGTTCGCGCACGGCCGCGACGAGGAGACGCTCATCAACTCGCTGCTGCTCCGTGCGCTCGAGCGCGCGCGCTACGTGGACTATCTCGGCTCGCACTTCGGGCTGGCGAGCGACGCGTACACGCACTTCACGAGCCCCATCCGCCGCTACCCGGACCTCATCGTCCACCGCCTGCTGTGCGCGCAGCTCGCGGGCGCGCTCGATGAGCCGCCGACCGCGGACATGGTCCCGGAGCTCGGCTGGCTGACCGAGCACTGCTCGGCGATGGAGCGCGAGGCCGAAGCCGCCGAGAACGACTCAGTGCAGGTCAAGCTGTGCGAGATGCTCGCTCAGCAGATCGGCGAGGTGTTCGACGGCATCATCACGGGCGTGCAGACCTTCGGACTGTTCGTCCAGCTCGCCAACACCGCCGAGGGGCTCGTGCACGTCTCGACGATGGCCGATGACTACTACCGGCTCGACGCCGAGCGCTTCATGCTCGTCGGCGAGCACACCGGAGTGCAGCACCGGCTCGGCTCGCGGGTGAAGGTGCGCCTGACCTCGGTCAGCCTGGAGCAGCGGCGCGTGGACCTCGAGCTGGCGTAGGACGAGGCGGCTCAGTCGCGCGGATCCGACGCGGACGCCGGCTCGGACGCCTCGGCCACCGCGGCCTCCGCCGGCGCGCCGGCTGACCGTATCCCGGCGGCACGGGCGCGCCGCGCGCCGGCCCCCCCGGCGCGCGCCGCGGCCGCGCCGGCTCGTATTCCCCTTTCCGAGCCCACGAGACCAGGCATGCCCTCGTACGCCCTCTTCTGCTTATAAAA
>VAUM01000251.1 GCA_005774595.1 Actinomycetota bacterium | reverse complement strand
CGGTCCCTCGGCGCACGAAGAAGGCCCCCGTCAGGGGCCTCGCGGAGGGTCGGAGTGCTCGCGCGCGCTACTGGGGGTTGTGGGGGTTGATCTTGTGCAGCACCAGCGCGATGAGCGCGAGCCGGCGGCCGCGCTCCTGGCACGCCTCGCAGAACTTGCCGATGGTGTCGCGCATCTCGGCATCGGGCCGGTACCGGATGAGCCCGCCGGCGCACTGGAGGATCCGGCTGTCGCACAGCGCGTCGATCTCCGGCGCGAGCTCCTCGGGGCGGCGCCCGAGACGCGTCGCCAGGCCCTCCGCATCGAGGACCGCCTCCGGGTTGCGGTGGAAGAACACGAGGATGTCCCACGTCAGCAACGAGTTGACGTAGCGCTCCACGAACTTCATCACCGAGGGCCCGAGGACTCCCTCAAGGTCGTACATCGTGCCTCCTGACCGGCCGCGCCGCACACCCCCGGCGGCACCCGGCTCCACGCGTACTATCGGCTCGCGCGCACCGTGCGGTTTAGTGCGACAATCGCGAGAATGACGACGGGTGGTGCGAGCGGTTCCCTGCGAACGATGAGCGGCAGCCGAACGAGCCTTTGCACGATCCGGTGCACGCCATTTGTGACCGGCATCACGTTCGCGCGCGCAGGCGGTACGGTGGCAGTGTAGTCTACGCGAGGGGTGCGCGTCGCGCACGACTTGCGCGAGGAGCGGAGAGCGGCATGGGCGCAACGAGCGGCGACACGGTCCGCGTGCACTACCGGGGCACGCTCGACGACGGCAGCGAGTTCGACTCGAGCGCCGGGCGAGAGCCCCTCGAGTTCACCGTCGGCGCCGGTCAGGTGATCCGCGGGTTCGATGCGGCGGTCACCGGCCTCGAGCCGGGCGACAGCGTCACGGTCACCGTCCCCGTGGACGAGGCGTATGGGCAGCACAACCCCGACTGGCAGGTGCGCGTGCCCACCGAGCGCGTGAGCCGTTTCGACGAAGGGGGCGTGCGGTCCGCGCCCGAGGTCGGCGACCAGGTCACCGTCATGACGCCGCAGGGCCCGTCGCGCGCGACGGTCGCTGCCATCGAGGCCGACGAGACCGTGCTGGACTTCAACCATCCCCTCGCGGGCAAGGCGCTGACGTTCGAGATCGAGCTCGTGGAGATCGTCGGCGGATAGCGGGACGCGCGCGGCCGCGCGCGCGTCAGCGGTAGCCGGCGAAGCGCTCGACGGTGAGCCGCTCGGGCGGGACGCCGAGGTCGGTCAGGACGCGGTCCATCGCCTCGATCATCGCCGGCGGCCCGGTGACGACCGTGTGGCGCTCGGCGAAGTCCGGCACGCGCTCGCGCACGAGGTCCGCTGTGATGAACCCGGTGTCGCCGCCCCAGCCGGACGCCGGCGCCGAGAGCACGTGCACGAAGCGCAGGCGCGGGTCGGCCTCGGCGAGCGCGGCGAACTCCTCGCCGAACGGGATGTTGCCCTGGTCGGAGTTGCCGTACACCGTCACGACATCCAGCCCGCTGCCGGTGGCCGCCGCGTCGCGGAGCACGCTGCGCGCGGGCGTGACGCCGACGCCGCCGACGAGGAAGAGCGCCTTCGCCGCGCCGGGCGGGACGACGCGCCGGCCGAGCGGCTCAGAGACCGCCGCGGCGTCGCCGGGCGCCATCGCCGCCAGCGCGTCCTTGAACGCCGAGCCGGTCAGGCGGGTGCCGATCTGCAGGAGCGGGTCCGACGGGGCGCTCGCGATGGTGAACGGCTTTGCCTGCGCTCCCTCGGCGGTCTCCAGTTCGAGCATCACGTACTGGCCGGGCTCGAAGTCGAAGCCGGCCGGGCGCTCGAACGACGCGAGCAGGGTGCCGGGCGCCGTGAACTGCGCGTCGAGCAGGCGGGTCGCGTGCATCACTCTAGCCATGCGGCTCATCCTTCTCGCTGCGTGGCGTGCTCTTGCGGGAACCTCCACCGATGCGCGGGGAGACACCCTCGGAAGGACCGTGCCGTGCGCAGGATACCGCTCGCAGCGCTCGTCGCCCTCGGCGAATGACGCCGCGCGACGGCTACTCCATCACCGTGAGAGTGACCGACGCGCGCGTGCCCGCGGCCTGCGCCTCGAACGTGGCCGCACCCTGCTCGGCCTGCCCGCCGCGCGTGAAGGCGAACGTCGCCCCAGCCTCGTCGACGGTCACCGGCTCGACGCCGTAGCCGGCGCCCGCGAGCGCAGCGGCGTACGCCTCGGCGGCGTCCCCGGGCGCCGCGGCCGTGTCGATCGCGACCGTGAAGGACACGCCCTCCTCGGCATCCACCGTCTCGGAGAGCACGACGTCGCCCGCGGGCAGCGGGAAGCCCGCGGGCATCCCGGCCGGGGCGACCGACGACACCACCGAGGCGGGCTCCGCGGCCTCGGGCTCGTCGGCCGGATCGGCCGGCGTCGTCGCGGGCGCGGCGGCCCCCGGCTCGCCCACGGCCCGCGTGTCGCCCGGCAGGCGCGTCGCGGGGCGGCCACAGCCGGCAAGCGCGACGACGACGGCGAGCAGCCCGGCAACGAGCGCGATCCGAGTATCTCGAGTCACGAGCGACCTTCCTTCCGGCGGGGCCCGGTGGGCGCGCGGGGCGCCGAGTGCGAAGATACCCGACGCAAGCAGGCGACGGGAGGGATGGCATGGCCGAGCTGGCGCGGACGCGGGTCGTGGTCACCGGCATCGTGCAGGGCGTGTTCTTCCGGGCGGCCACCGCAGAGACGGCCCGCGGGCTCGGCCTGGCCGGCTGGGTGCGCAACCTGCCGGACGGCGGCGTGGAGGCGGTCTTCGAGGGTCCGCGCGGCGCAGTCGCCTCGGCTGTGGCGTGGTGTCGCACGGGGCCGCCGCGAGCAGTGGTCGAGCGCGTCGAGGCGCTCGACGAGGAACCCGAGAGGTTGACCGGGTTCGGCGTGCGGTACTGAGATCCGAGGGGTCGCCAAGCGACGCTACCTGAACTGCAC
>VAUM01000250.1 GCA_005774595.1 Actinomycetota bacterium | reverse complement strand
GCGCGGAGAAGAAGCAATCCACGAGCAGGTCGCGTGCGCGCAGCGGCGTCACGCTATCGAGCGCGGACTCATCCACTCGCCAGCTGTCGGTGTGCTCGGACAAGCATCTCCTTTGTCAGAACCGTGCGGTAAGTGTTATCGGCGTCACATTCATCGGCCTGAGTGACCCCCGTCACGAATCGGCCGCTTTGCGGCGCTACTCCCAGGCAAGGTCGAACTCCAGAGCGTCGGATGAGTCCTCGCCGCGGTCCCAGGTGCGCTCGCGCACACTCGCCGTCTTCGCTCCGAACCGCTGGATGGCCCGCTCCATCCACCCGCACATCCACGGCGAGAGGTAGGTGAGCTCGCCGAGGCCCCGGATGACGAGCAGGCCGCCCTTGCCGTCCTCGCGGGCCGTGGTCTCGTGCGTGACGCCCGAGTAGACGGACGTCACGATGCTCCCCGCACGGCTGAACGCCTGCTGCGGTGAGACGAACCTCGCGAAGATCGAGAACACGCCGTCGAGCATGACGTCGGCCAACTCGGAACCGCCGCGGCGCAGATCCCGCTCCGCCCGGGCGCGGTCGCCGCCCAGCGCGATGTCGACGACGGCGGAGAAGACCCTGCCGTCGACGCGCACGGGGTAGTGCGGCTCGTTCGCGACGTTCTCCGTCAGCGCACGCTCGTCTGGCTCGAGCCGCTCGAGCACCTGCGCCCATACCTGCTCGCCGTAGGTGCGGCGGAACCACGCATGACTGTCCTTCGCCGCCGTGCCCTTCTCGGTGACCATGAACGTCCTCCCCCTGGAGCGGCGCCTGCCGGGGCGCCTGCTTGCAGGAGGTTATCGGCCGTTCATGCGCCGGGGTGAATACCCGAGATGTGACAACGCGGTGAAACCGGCTCCCGCAAGGACGGCCGCCGCGCCGGCCGCCGGCAGGACGATGCCGAACGCGACGGAGTAGTCCACGCCTGCGAGCACGTGCGTGGACCGCACGAGTGCAGGCGCCGCCAGGGCGAGAGCTCCGCCGGCGATGAGCGCCGCGCCCGTGGCCGCTCGGCCGTCACCCGGCTCGTCCGGCGACGTTTCGTCGTCCCCGGAGCGGCCGAACACGCCCGCCGCCCCCGCGAGTGCCACCAACACGAGTGTCGCAAGCGTCAGGTACAGCCGCATGTCCGACGGCGCGCCGGAGCCGCGCAGCGCCGTCGACGCGAACGCCTGAGCACCGGCGGCCAGCGCCCCGGCCGCCAGGGACAGCGCGCACTGGCGCAGCGCGGCCGGGGTGCGCCGCATGATCCCCGAGACCGCGTACGCCTCCCAGGCGGCGGTCGCCACACCCGCGGCGACGAACAGCCAGTACAGCGGCTTGTACGGCACCAGGGCGGCCATCCGCTCGCCGAAGCGCTCCGCGAACAGCGCGACGCAGGTGGTCCCCAGCCCCCCGAGCAGGTTGAACGCCGCCGTCGCGCCCATGAGCACGGCGCACAGCCACAAGAACGCCTTCTTCACCCGCACGCCCTCCGCCGAGACGACGACCTTGCTTGCGGATGCTACTCGGCTGCGATGATCCTGTCACTTGTGACCTCGGACGGCGCGGAACCGTCGTCCCACTTGACCGTGTAGCTCGGATCGGCCGCGGCGGAGATGGTGCCCTCGTAGAACCGGCCGCTCGACCAGACCGCACGCACCTTGTCCCCGACCGCCCACTCCCTGACCTCGATCGGGATGACGTCGGCGGCCGAGACGGTCTTCTCGCTACTGTCGTCGGCGTACTTCACCGTCACCTGGTCTCCGGACGCGTTCGTCACGGTCGCGAGGTACAGGTTCCCGTCGCTCCAGATCGCGGCGACGCTGTCGCCGACCTTGAACGCGCCGCTCCCGGACGGCGCCGTGGTCTCCGCGGGCTTCGTCTCCGCGGGCTGCGGAGCGGGCGCGGGCGGCTTCTCCTGTGTCGTGCCGCCGGTCGGCAGCAGCGGACAGCACCCGGCCGCCAAGAGCGCCGAGACTGCGAGCACTGCGAGTGCGGACCACAGAAGCGTGCGACTGGACATGAGCGTCCCCCCTCGTGCGGGCCGGGCGGCGTCGCGCGCGGCCGGACTGGTGTCAAGCGGTTGATACCCGTTCACGGCGCGATGCGGCGCGGGTAGACTGCAAGGGACGGCATCACGCCGAACGACGGGGGGACACCATGGACGACACGACCGGCACTCCGACGCCGACACCGCCTGCCGCTCCCGCGCCTCCGGCACCGCCGGCGGCACCCCCCGCGACGGCCCCCGCCGCACCGGCGCCGCAGCCGAAGAAGAGCAAGGCCGGCGTCATCATCCTCGTCGTCGCGCTCGTGCTGCTGTGCGGCTGCAGCGCGTGCGGCATCGGCGGATACGTGCTGTGGAACCGCGCCAAGGCCGAGATCGAGGCGCCGTTCGGGACCGGCTCGGCGGACGACGGCGCGACGTCCGAGGGCGACGTCGCCAGCGACATCCAGACGGACGCCGTGGACGTCGACCTCGACGAGCCGCTGCCCGGGTCCGGCGAGGCGAAGGCGCCGGTCGAACTCGCGAAGCTCAGCGGCGTGAAGACCGTGATGGGCCAGAAGCGCACAGAGCCGTTCGACCTGAAGGGCGGCACCGCGCGCCTCGAGTACGACGTCAAGGGCGATCAGATGGCGTTCATCGCCTACGTCATCCCGGAAGGCGAGACGGTCGAGGAGTCCGGCGGACTGCCCGAGGTGATGGCCACCGGGAGCGGTTCCGACACCATCGTCCTCAATGAGAAGCCGGGGCGGTACTTCGTGGAGGTGCAGGCCGTGAACTGCGACTGGTCGATCACGGTCGAGGAAGAGCGCTAGTGCGACGGCGCACGGGGGCGGCCGAGGGGCGGGCGCATACGACGCCATCAACACGGTGATCGGCAACGTGACCCGTCGGAGCGCCCTGCACGCACGGACGCTACTGAGCCGCCGCGCCGTGCTGCGTATGCTAGCCCGGACGGGGCGACATCGCC
>VAUM01000249.1 GCA_005774595.1 Actinomycetota bacterium | reverse complement strand
AGGACGCCGCGAGATCGTCGGGCTCGACATCTTCACGGAAGAGACGGCCTCGGCATGGACGGTGTTCCTGCGCGATCTGGTCTCCCGTGGTCTTTCCGGCGTGCGTCTCGTCGTGTCCGACTCGCACGCAGGCCTCGTCGCGGCGATCGAGGCCGCACTGCCCGGGGCTGCCTGGCAGAGGTGCCGCACGCACTTCATGCGCAATGTGCTGTGCCGCGTGCCCAAGTCCGCCCAGCCGTTCGTGGCCACGCTCGTACGCACCGTCTTCGCCCAGCCGAGCGCCGAAGAGGTCGCAGCCCAGCTCGCCCGGGTCACGGAGAAGCTCGAAGGCCGGTTTCCCGAGGTCGCCGTCATGCTCGACAAGGCCGTCGCCGACATCACGGCGTTCGCGACCTTCGCGACCGCGCACTGGCGCCAGATCTGGTCCAACAACCCCCAGGAGCGTCTGAACCGCGAGATCCGGCGCCGCAGCGACGTGGTGGGCATCTTCCCGAACCGCGAGTCCATCATCCGGCTCGTGGGCTCCGTGCTCGCCGAGCAGCACGACGAGTGGCAGGTGGCGAGGCGCTACATGTCGGCCGAGTCGCTCGAGAAGACCATGCAGCCGCTGCTGCTGGACGACAGGATCGATCAGGAGGTGGTGCCCGCGCTCATGGCCGGCTGAGCGAAAGGCTCGGGGCCGGAGCAGAGGGCTTCATACACCACTTGACGGGACGTGGCCTACCCATCCGCGTCGAGACTACGAGTGTATGGCACCCCATAGGCGGCGGCGTCGACTTGCGTCCGCAAAGAAGCGTCGTCACGCTCAGTCACAGGCGCCTCCCGTCTCCGCAATCCATTCTACGTGGCGACGCAAGGGCAACGGGCGGGCAGGGTGCTACCCGCTATCCCCTCGGGAGTCCAAGAATCGCGCCGACGGCCCCGAACACGATGGCTGCTGCTCGCAGGAAGTCCGCCCGGCCGTCGCCGGCCACACCCAGCGTGAACAGCATGACGCCCACGACCAAGAGAATCAGCCCGAGCACCCTGACCGCGCCCTCCCAGAAGCGGATCGCGAGAACGGTCGTGTAGTCGGGGAACTCCTCGACTGCGTAGGGGTTGCGCCGATAGAAGCGCCGGCGCTGCATGAGTACCACGAGCAGAAGGCCGAACGCCCACGACGCGACACCCGCCGCAATCCACGCCCATGTCGGCCACGTGCTCAGAAGGAGTCGTCCGCGTAGTGCGCCGATTGGATGAAGTCGTCGCGGGCTTTCAGATGGAGGATGCACTCATAGTCCCGGAACACCAGCACCAAGTGCTGCAGGACGGAAGTGCCCAAGATGACAAACGGTAGCTCTACGTCCTTGGCAGTCACCACGACGACCGGAAGTCCATCCAGAATGATGTCTTGCCACGTGTCCGAAGGAGACTTGATCCTCAGCCCCAATCGGTACACGGGCTGATCCTTCAGCTCGTAGCGCGCAAACCGGATGTTCCCAGTGAGTGACTCGACTGGACCGAGGTCCAGGTTCTCGAGGGCACTCTCCAGTACAATCGTGTGACGAGATCCCGTGTCGACCAGAGCGGTGTACCCCACGCTCTCGCCATCGGCAAGAAAGGCGACATTGACGCAAGGGCGAGTCTCCACGCCGTCGGGTGTCGCGTTGAATGAGTAGTCGACGCGCAAGAGATGCGCTAGATGGCCGAGTAGGTCGTGTCGGAGAAGTCTCCCCGGGGGCAGTATTGCGCGCGCACCTTCGAGCGATCAGCCTCTGGAATGCTGTTGATCGCGTCTTTGATGCTTGGGGAAGCGGCGACGATCTTCGCGCCGCTCACTAGAACCCACTCACCTCTGTGCTTGCGCATTTCTCGAGCCAATGCCTGCGCCTGTCGGCGAGTCATCGCACTCACTCCCTCTCCCGGCCACCTTGAAGGTGGCGATGCAACGCAATCTTATATCACTTTCTCACTCGCACCTGCATCTCCCCGCGTGCGCGACGGGCCGCGCCCGGGTCACTCGACGAGGTTGAGCGAGGTGCCGCAGGCGGCGCAGGAGCCGCTCGCGGTCGCGCGCTCGCGCACCATGTATCCGCTCCGCCGGACCGCGACCACGCCGCAGTTCGGACACACGGTGTCCTCACCTCCCGGGACGGACACGTTGCCGACGTACACGAAGCGCAGGCCTTCCTCGCGACCGATCAGCCGCGCGTGCTCGAGGGTCTCGGCCGATGTGGGCGGCGTGTCGGCGAACTCCAGGTACGGCACGAACCCCGTCACGTGCCAAGGCGTGTCGACCCCGAGGGCGTCACGGACCCACGCCGCGATGCCGCGCAGGGTCGCCTCGTCGTCGTTGACGCCGGGGACGACGTTGGTCACCACCTCGACGTGCATCCCCCAGCGCCTAGCGGCGCGTTCCGCGGCGGCGAACACCGGCTCGGGCGAGGTCACCTTGCACAGCCGGCGGTACTGCTCGGCGGTGAGCCCCTTCACGTCCACGCGCCACACGTCGATGAGCGGCCCGAGGACGTCGAGCGCCTCGGTGGTGATGTACCCGTTCGTCACCATGATTGTGAAGAGGCCCCGCTCGCGGCACAGACGGGCGACGTCCACAACGTACTCGAGCCAGATGACCGGCTCGTTGTACGTGAACGCGACGCCGGGACACCGGTACGAGCGCGCCATCTCGACTGCACGCTCGGGCGTCAGCGTGTGCGCGTCGCCGAGGTCGTCCGGGCCGGCGCGGCTGATCGACCAGTTCTGGCAGTGCCCGCAGCGCATCGAGCAGCCGACGCTGCCGAGCGACAGGACCTGCGTCCCTGGGAAGTAGTGGAACACCGGCTTCTTCTCGACCGGGTCCGCGGCGATCGACGAGATGAGCCCGTACGTCAGCGGCACCATGCGCCCGCCTTCGTTCCGGCGCACCCCGCAGTACCCCTCCCGCCCCTCGGCGATGAGGCACGCGTGCGGGCAGACGCCGCACCGCAGGCGGTCGCCCTCGACGGTCCACAGG
>VAUM01000248.1 GCA_005774595.1 Actinomycetota bacterium | reverse complement strand
AGCAGGACCTCGGCGACGCCGAGCGGGTCGCTCGCGCGGTCGAAGAAGGTCGGCCCCATCGACGAGGCGAAGGCCGGGGTCGCCATCGCCCGTGCCTCGGCCTCACGGCCGGCGCGCAGGTGGCCGAGGAACTGCTCCATGAACGCGCGCGCCTGGGCCTCGGTGAACGCGGTCTTCGTGGGGTTCGAGGAGGGCGGGGTGACCGCGGTCGGCGTCGCGCCGGACCCGGATCCCGACACGGCGTCGGGCCCTCCGGTGGCCAGCGCCGAGCCGTCGCCTGCGAGCGTGGCTGTCGGGCTGGGCGAGGCCGGGACGGTGGCCGGGGCGCCCGTGGCGGACAGCCCCGCCGGCACGTCGCCGCGGCCGCCGGCGCCGTCGCGGGAGCCGCCGGTCAGCGCGCGGGCGCCGGCCCAGAGCGCCGCGCTCACGAGCACCGCGGCGCCCACGCCGAGCAGCACGCCGACCGGTCCTGTGGGCCATTTCACGGTCTCTTCGGCCCCTTCGCGCCCTTGCGCTCCTGGATCGCCTCGAGCAGGTTGCGGTCGAGGCTGTAGGTCAGGCCCGACCGCCGCTCTGCGCGCAGCACCGCGGTGCGCAGCATGCGGCCGAGCAGGTCGTCGAAGGTCACACCGCTCGGCTCCCACAGGTAGAACGACAGCGAGCCGGGCACCGTGTTGATCTCGTTGACGAACACCTCGTCGCCCGAGAGCAGGAAGTCGACGCGCGCGACGCCGTCGCACGAGCACGCCTCGAACGCCGCCCGCGCGAGCGCCGAGATGCGCTCGGCCTTCTCCGGCGGCAGCGGGGCTGGGATGACGTGGCCCTGCACCTCGTCGGACGGTGCGCCCTTGGACCACTGCAGGTACTTCTGGTCGAACGTGAGGAACCCGCCGGACGCGGCCACTGCTTCGAGCGTGGAGGTCAGCACCGTGTCGCCGTCGCGCAGGACCGCGCAGTTGACCTCGGCGACATCCGCGACCGCGGCCTCGACGACCGCCTCGCAGTCGAACTCGAGCGCGAGGTCGATCGCCGGGGCGAGCGCGTCGCCCGTCTCGACGAACGTCACGCCGATGCTCGAACCGCCGCGCACGGGCTTGACGAACAGCTTCTCGCCGAGCGCCGACGCGCGGGCGAGCTCACCGTCGGGGCCGGAGTCCCACGCCGCGCGCGTCACGACCGTGTACGGCACCTGCGGCAGGCCCGCGGCCGTGAATGCGCGCTTCATCGCCGCCTTGTCCATGCACAGCGCGCTCCCGAGCACGCCACTCCCGGCGTACGGGATGCCGAGCATCTCGAGGGTGCCCTGCAGCGTGCCGTCCTCGCCGTTCGGGCCGTGGATGAGCGGGAGCGCGACGTCGATGCGCACGCTGTCGCGCTTGCCGAACAGGCCACCGGTCTCCACCACGAGCGCTCCGGGCGAGCCGGGCTGCAGCGTGACGGGGCGGCACTCGCGCTCGATCGCGGCGGGGTCGGCGAACTTGTCGAGGTCGTCGAGCGCCGGGCCGGTCAGCCAGCGGCCGTCCTTGGTCACGTAGACGGGCAGCGGGTCGTAGTCCGGCATGCGGCGCAGGACCGACAGCGCCTCGTGCGCGGTCAGGATCGACACCTCGTGCTCGCAGCTGCGGCCGCCGAACAGGACCGCGACGACGCTTCGGGCCACGTGACTCCTTGCGTGGTCAGGGGGCGGAGCGTGCCGCGAGGAACACCGCCGCACGGCTTCGGATTCTACGCGAAGTTGTCCGGCAGGTCGTTCTCGAACAGCACGACGTCGCCGGGGCGGATCATCGTCGCGAGCAGCTCGGAGGCGGCGGCGAGCGACGCGACGCCGTGCAGCGACTCGGCCGGCAGGCCGCCGGCGAGAATCGCGTCCATGAACTCGGCGGGCCACGACCGGCCGACCAGGATCACGACGTCGCAGGCGCGAGCGGCCTGCTCGCCTACGCGCCGGTGGGCTGCGACGGTCTCCTCGCCGAGCTCCACCATGCCCGGCGTGATGAGGATCTTGCGGCCGGCGAACGCGCCGAGCACCTCGAGCGCGGCCGAGAAGCCCGCCGGGTTCGAGTTGAACGCGTCGTCGATCACGACCACGGAGTCGTTGCGCACGACCTCGAGCCGGTGCGGCACCGGCGTCATCTTCGCGAGGCCCGCGGCGATCGCGGCAGGCTCCACGCCGAGCTGCAGCGCCGCGACGGCCGCGAGCGCGCAGTCGGCGGCCGCGTGCCTGCCGAGCAGCGGAGTCGTCAGCGCGAGGAATGCATGTCCGGCGGCGCGCACGGTGAACGAGGTGCCCTCGCCGGTGAACGCGACGCCGGTGACGGTGACCTCGGCACCCGCGCCCTCGCGCGCGGAGACGCGGGTGGTGGGTGCGGTCCAGTCGTGCGCGCCGGCGAAGTCCTCGATCCCGTCGGCGTCGACCACCGCGATGCCGTCGGCGGGCAGCGCCCGGAGCAGCTCGGTCTTGGTGCGGACGACGGTCGCCTCGTCCTTGAAGTACTCGAGGTGCTGCGGCCCGAGGCTCGTGACGACGCCGACCTCGGGGTGCACGAGGTCGCAGATCTCGGCGATGTCGCCGGGCTGACGCGCGCCCATCTCGACGACGAACGCCTCGTGCTCGGGCGTGAGCAGCTCGTTGATGGTGCGCGTCACGCCGAGCAGCGTGTTGTAGCTGTCGGGCGTTGCGAGCACTCGGTAGCGGCCGGACAGCGCCGCGGCGAGCGCGGCCTTCGTGGTGGTCTTGCCGTACGACCCGGCCACGCCGATGACGAGCGGTCCCACCTCGGCGAGCCGCGCCCGCGCGCGCTCGATGAAGCGTCGCCGCACGAGTGACTCGACCGGCGAGAGAAGCAGCGCGGCGGCCACGAGGAACGCGGGCGCAGCGAAGACGATCCCGCCGAAGCCGGCGTACGCCGCGGCCGCCGCGAGCGGCGGGAACGGCCCCGCGGGCACGGTGCGCACGAACGCCGCCAGCAGCGCCGCGCCCGCCGCCAGCGCGAGCGCCCAGC
>VAUM01000247.1 GCA_005774595.1 Actinomycetota bacterium | reverse complement strand
GTGGAAGATCGTCGTGACGAACGTGGGCGACACGGACCTGGCGAACGTGGTGCTCGACGACTCGTCGAACATGACGTGGCCTCCGTTCGCGCTGCCCGCCGGTGGCGCTCCGGTCGATATCACCTACTCGACCACACCGGCCGGCGACACCCTCAACACCGCCACCGCCACCGGGACCGACCCGCTCGGCCATCCGGTGAGCGACACCGACGACGCATCGGTCGACCTGATCGCTCCTGCGATCCAGATCGCCAAGACCGTCGACTTCGACGGTGACGGCGCGTACGGCGAGCTCGAGCAGGGCTACGCCGCGAGCACCGCTCACTGGCGTGTCGTGGTCACGAACCCCGGCGACGTCGCGCTCTACGACGTGCACGTGACCGACACGAACGGCCAGGACCACGTCATCGCCGAGCTGCCGGCGGGCGGCCCCGGCGTGACGTACGAGTACGACACCGTTCCCGGCCACGACCTCGTCAACGAGGCGACGGCGACCGGGTACGACCGGCTCGAGCGCGAGTACACCGCGTCCGACACGGCCGCGGTCGACGTGATCGCCCCGGCGATCAGCGTCGCCAAGACCGTGGACTTCGACGGTGACGGCGTGTACGGCGAGTCCGAGATCGGCTACGCGGGCAACCCCGCCCACTGGAGGATCGTCGTGACCAACACCGGCGACGTGCCGCTGACCGACGTCGACCTCGGCGACTCGAGCAGCGAGGACTTCCCGCTGTTCGACCTCGCGGCCGGCGCATCCCGCACCTTCGACTACTCGTCCACCGTGTTCAGCGACTTCACCAACCTCGCCGAGGCCGTAGGTATCGACCCGCTCGGCAACCCCGTGACCGGTTCCGACACCGCGTCCGTCGAGCCGTTCACGCCGGGCGTGACGATCTCCAAGACCGTCGACTTCAACGGCGACGGCACGTTCTCGGAGTCCGAGACCTACTACACCGGCTCGACGGCGCACTGGATCGTCACCGTGCACAACTCCGGTGACGTCGACCTCACGAACGTCGTGGTCACCGACCTCGGCCACACGTGGGGCCCGATGACGCTGCCGGCCGGCGGACCTGACGCGGTGTTCACCTACGACACCGCCGACGTGGCCGCGGACTTCACCAACATCGCGGGCGTGCTCGCCTACGACCCGCTCGGCGCCGAGCTGAGCGCGACCGACTCCGCGTCCGTCGACGTGATCGACCCCGGCCTGGCCGTGGTCAAGACGGTCGACTTCGACGGTGACGGGACGTTCTCCGAAGCCGAGACGAGCTACCTCGGCGACACCGCCCACTGGAAGATCGTCGTGATCAACACCGGCGACGTCACGCTCACCAACGTGGACGTCACCGACAGCAACGGCGAGTCCTTCCACGTCGACACGCTGCCCGCAGGACAGGGCAACAGCGTCGAGTTCAACTACGACCGGGTGCCCGCGGGCGACACCGTCAACACGGTGGTCGTCACCGCGCTCGACCCGTTCGAGCAGGAACTCGAGGCCACCGATGAGGCATCGGTCGACACGATCGCCCCGGCGCTCGAGATCGCCAAGACCGTCGACTACGACGGCGACGGCATCTACACCGACTCGGAGCTGAACTTCGAGGGTGAGACGGCGCACTGGAGGATCGTCGTGACCAACACCGGTGACGTGACGTTGACCGACGTCGACATCACGGACACCAACGGCCAGACGCACCACGTCGACACGCTGCCCGCCTTCGAGGGCAACAGCGTCGAGTTCACCTACGACACGGTCCCGACCGACGACCTGATCAACGTCGCCATCGCGTCCGCGACCGACCCGCTCCAGGGTGGCGTCGGCCCGGTCGAGGACGAAGCAGAGGTCATCGTCGAGCCGTTCCTGCCGTTCGGTGAGCCCGACGTCGCGGTCGACAAGTCGGCCGACAAGACCGAGGCCGATCCCGGCGAGCTCGTGAACTACACGATCACCTACACGAACGTCTCCACGAACATCGCCTGGAACATCGTCGTCACCGACGACTACGACGAGGATCTCGCCACCGTCGTCAGCGCGCCGGGCGGCACGGTGTCGGGCGGCAAGATCGTCTGGACGGACGCGGGCCCGCTGTACGCGGGCGAGAGCCGCAGCGTCCACTACCAGGTCCGCATCGCCTCCGACCTGCCGGTCGGGACGACGTACGTGGACAACGTCGTGGTGGTCAAGGCCGACGACGACTACAACCCGTACAACGACACCGACAACTGGCGCGTGCGCGTCCGGGTGTCGGAAGGTGAGGAGTTCCTGCCGTTCACCGGCAGCGAGGGCGCACTGGCCCTGCTGCTGATCGCCGCCCTTGCCCTGGTCGGCGTCTCACTGAGGCGCCTGGGCAGGCATGAGGCGTGACCCATAGGGGGCGCCACCTCTCCTCCGGGAGGTGTGTGCACCGCCGCCCTTCGGGGCGATCCGGCGAGGGGAAGGGCCGTTCCGGCGACGGGGCGGCTCTTCCTTCGCCCTCCGAAGGAGGCCGTGCCGGTCAGTCCGCGCGGGGAGCGAGCGTCTTGAGCTGCGCCCAGACGCGGCGCTTGCGGGCCTCGTCGGCGAGCGACGCCTCGAGGCCGTCCACGGCCAGCAGGGTGCGGCCGAGGTGCGCGACGGGTGTACCGGGCCGCAGGGCCGCAAGGCCGTACGCCGCGGCGAGGTCGGCGGCCGCCTCCGCATCCGTGGCGACGACGATCGCGGGGTCGACCGCCTCGATCTGCAGGCCGAGGCGCTCCGCGCGCTCGCCGGCGCTCGCGGCGGCGTCCGGGCGCGAGCAGGTGAGGAAGAGCCCGCCGTCGCCGATCCCCAGCGCCGCGGCCGCCTTCGCGGCCGCCTCGCCGTACGGTCCCGCGAACGCCGACCCGTCCGTGCGGTCCGCCTCGGACGGAACGCCTTTGACGAACGCGACCCGGGCGACCGGGTCGCCCGACCAGCGCACGGCCGAGGCGGCGGGCGACGGGTCGGCCGCATCGAGTTCGATGAGCGCCCGCGCCTCGTACAGCGCGCGGA
>VAUM01000246.1 GCA_005774595.1 Actinomycetota bacterium | reverse complement strand
GTCCGTACGATCGCGGCCCTGCGGCTCCGCGCCCCGAGCACGGCGAACGCGGCCATCCCCACCGCGAGCCCGACCCAGCCTGCGCGCGACCCGCTCGCAGCGGCGAGCGCGGCCGCGAGCACGGCGCCGGCGGCGTACAGCGCCATCGACGCGCGCCCGCGCGCAGTGCGGTCACGCGCCGAGCCGAGCGCCGACGCCGCGAGCGGCACCGCCCACGCCACCGCCCAGACCGCGAGGAAGGTCGGCTGGCCGGACAGCGAGGCGAGTTGCCTGCCGGCCATCCACACCTCCGCCGACCTGCCGACCGCCATCAGCACCGCCGTCGCGGCGACGAACGCCACCATCCCGAGCGCCATCACCGCCGCCAAACGGCGCAGCGTGCGTGCCGCGCCCCGCTCGTCGGGCGCGAGCAGCCGCATCGCGAGGTAGCAGCCGGCGGCCGCCAGCGCGGACGCGACGCCGTCCCAGTACGGGCGCATGCCGGTGATGCCGAGCAGAGGGTCGGGTGACGCCACCGCGGCGACGGCCAGCCACGCGCAGAACGCCGCGACCGCGAGGTCCGCGGCGCGAAGGCGCGGCCGCACGCCGGGAGCGAGCAGCCACGCGCCGGCGCCCGCGAACGAGACGGCGCCGGCGAGCGTGAGCACGAGGTACTTCAGCGCGGGCAGCGACTCGGTCGACGCGCGGGAGTACGCGAGCATCACGCCGAGCGCGCCCAAGACCACGCCCGCCTCGCACAACGCACGCGCGATGCCTCCGGCCCCGCCGCGCGGGCCGACGTCGCGCGCGGGGCTCGACGGCGCTTGGCTCACGGGACGGCGGCTCCGTTCGGCTCGGAAGGGGCGGCTCGGGTCGCGGCAAGTATACCGTCCGCGAGCACGCCGCCCCGGGCGCCCGCTGCACGGCCGCGCTGCGAGGCACAGACCGGTAGGACCCCGTTTGGATCCCGTTTCGACGCGCGTGCCAGACTCGCCACATGCCGCCATTGACCGCACATCACGGACCGCGCAACAATCGTGTACACACTTGCGACACGAATGGAGGCGCACTCATGCGATTCGTCAGCGTGCGCGACCTGCGGGCCAAGTCGGCGGAGATCCTGCGCGAGCTGCCGGACGAAGGCGAGGTGGTGGTGACGAGCCATGGCAAGCCGGTCGCGCTCATGATCCCCGTGGACGAAGCCGACCTGGAGCGCACCCTGGACAGCTGGCGTCGCGGACGCGCGATGCTCGCGATCGTCAGGACGCAGCTCGACTCGGTCGCCCGCGGCACCGACAAGATGACGATGGAGGAGATCGACGCGTTGATCGCCGAGGTCAGGCGGGAGCGGTCGAGTTGATCGTCGTCGTCGACACGAACGTGATCGTCTCGGGGCTGATCGACCCGAACGGCGTGCCCGGCCTGATCGTCGCGGGCATCGTGTGCCGCGACTTCGTTCTCGCGTACGACGGCCGCATCCTTTCCGAATACGCCGAGGTGCTACGCCGCACGCGCCTCGGCATACACGCCGATGCGGCGGAGGCGATCATCGACGCGGCTCTGCGCGGCGGCATCCCAGCCCCGTCGGCACCGCTCCCGGCGAGGTTGCCGCACGCCGCCGACGAGCCGTTCCTCGAGATCGCGCTCGCCTCGGGCGCCGAGTGCCTCATCACCGGCAACCTCGCGCACTTCCCCGTGGACCTGCGCCAGGGCGTGCGCGTGCTCTCGCCCGCCGAGTTCATCGAGTACCGGCGCCGGCCGCGCGACTGACCCCGGGGCGCCGCCGCGCCTCACACCACCGGGTTGACCAGGCTCCCGACGCCCGAGATCCGCACCTCGACGGTGTCGCCGGCGTTCATCGGTCCGATGCCCCCCGGCGTGCCCGTGAGCACCACGTCGCCGGGCAGCAGCGTCATCACCCCGCTGATGAAGCTGACAAGCTCGTGCGGGCCCCAGATCATGTCCGAGGTCGACGAGGACTGCTTCAGCTCGCCGTTCAGGTAGCACTCGACGGTCAGGTCGCCCGGGTCGTCGACGTCGGTCTCGATCCAAGGCCCGAGCGGGCAGAAGGTGTCGTAGCTCTTGGCCCGCGTCCACTGGCCGTCGGCCTTCTGCACGTCGCGTGCGGTGACGTCGTTGGCGCACGTGTAGCCGAGGATGTGGTGCGGCGCCTCCTCGGCCGAGACCCTGTGCGTACGGCGGCCGATGACGATCGCGAGCTCGGCCTCGTGGTCGACTCTGCCCACGCCTTCCGGGATGCAGATGTCGTGCGCCGGCCCGATGACCGCGGTCGCGGGCTTCATGAACAGCACGGGGTTCGCCGGGATCGCGTCGCCCATCTCCTCGGCGTGCCTGCGGTAGTTCAGCCCCACGCACACGACCTTCGTGGGCGTGACGGGCGGCAGCAGCTTCGCCGTGGCGAGCGGGATCGTGCCGTCCGGCTCCCACGCCGCGAACGGCTCGTCGGAGATGAGCGTGATGACCGAGTCATCGGCGAGCCCGTAGCGGGCGTCGTCCTCGACCCGGACACGGACTACCCTCACCGGTCTCCCCCCGTGGGCGTCGAGCATCCTCGCTGAAGGGTTCGACATCGCCGGGCGTCTCCCTTCACATTCGCTGTCGCGTGCGCTCGTGCTCGGGGCGCCTCCGGCATCAGGCGCGGCGACTCAGTCCGGCTGCGGCGCGTCGTCCGCGGGGTCCGGGCCGTCCTCGCGCGGATGGCTGAGGCCGTAGTGGATCGAGTCGACGAGCGCCTCCCACGACGCCTCGATGATGTTCTCGGACACGCCGACCGTGCCCCAGTCCTTCACCCCGTCGTCGGAGACGATGAGCACGCGCGTCACCGCGCCGGTGCCCTTCTTCTCGTCGAGGACGCGGACCTTGTAGTCAGTGAGCTCGATGTCGGCCAGGTGCGGGTAGAACCGGCCGATCCCGATGCGCAGCGCGCGGTCGAGCGCGTTCACGGGGCCGTTCCCCTCGGCGGTGGCGATGAAGCGCTGGCCGGCGACGTGGATCTTGATGGTGGCCTCGGTCA
>VAUM01000245.1 GCA_005774595.1 Actinomycetota bacterium | reverse complement strand
ACGTTGATGCCGGCGCGCGTGGACGCCACGTTCACCGAGGCGCAGACGCGCAGCGTGGAGGCCAGCGCGTCGGGGATCGCGTCCATCAGGCGGCGGTCGCCCTCGCCGATACCCTTGTGCACGAGCGCCGAGAAGCCGCCGATGAAGTCCACGCCCACGTCGGCGGCGGCGCGGTCCATCTCGGCAGCGACGGCGAGCAGGGCGTCGGGGTCGAGTCCCGTCGCGAGCTGTGCGATCGGCGTCACGGCGATGCGCTTGTTGACGATGGGCACGCCGTACTCGCGCGCGACGGCCTCGGCCACCGGCACGAGGCGCTCCGCGGCCCGGCGCACCGTGTCGCCCACGCGCAGCGCGACGCGCGCGGGGTCTCCGGCCGCGCAGCCGTCGAGTGAGACGCCGAGCGTGACGGTGCGGATGTCGAGGTGCTGCTGCTGGACCATCAGCAGCGTCTCGTGGATCTCCTCGGGTGACAGCTGCACGGCGCGCTTCCCTACACCCGGTGCATGAAGCGGAAGACGTCCTCGCGCTGCAGCGTGACCTGCAGGCCGATCGCCTCGCCGGCCTCGGCCAACCGGCGCTGGACCTCGTCGAACGGCGTTGCGTCCTCGTCGACCGTGACGAGCATCGTCATCGAGAAGATGCCGCCGATGATGGTCTGCCGGATGTCCTCGATGTTCGTGGCGGTCTCGGCGAGCACGTTCGAGATGGCGGCGACGATGCCGACGCGGTCCTCGCCGAGGACCGAGACGATGGCGCGGGTCTTCATGATGTCCCCTCGCTTCCGCGCCTCGCCGCGGCGCTTCGCGGCGGGCGTCCGACGGGCGGTGGCGGCTATACTTGCGAGCCGTCGGGCGAAGTATACGGGAGAGCGGTCATGGCGGTGCCGATCCATCCGGTCTCGACGGGCGACGTGGTGCGGCTCAAGAAGGCGCATCCGTGCGGCGCGAACGCGTGGGAGGTCGTGCGCGTGGGAATGGACATCGGGCTGCGCTGCACCGGCTGCGACCGCAGGGTGATGCTCGTACGCTCCGAGTTCGACCGGCGGTACCGAGGGCACCTCGGGCGCGCCGGCGAGGGGTCTACGGGGCCTTCGGAGGCGCCGCGGTGACCGTGATGGTCTCGCCGGGCTTGCTCACGTCGTAGAGCTTGCCCTCGATCTCGATCTTGCCCGGCACCGCGAGCTTGTTGAGCTGCAGGTGCGTGTGGTCGCCGCCGCCCGCGACGTACTCGCCGAGCTGGTGCGGCACGCGGTCGGAGAGCAGTCGCACCTGCGCGACCTGCGTCGCGCCGCCGATGACTCGGTCACCGGGCTTCACGCCCACCTTGTCGATGTGGATCAGCACGCAGTCGATCTCCGGCCAGCCGTCGGGCTTGATGTGCAGCTCGTAGTCGGTGTACTTGCCGTAGAGGTCGTAGGGACGGACGAGCAGCACCGTGCCGGTGACCGGCGCGAAGACCGCCGTGCCCGGCTTGGCTCCCACGTCGGCGCAGCGGTCGGTGGCGCCGGTGCGGTGGCTGCGCCACAGGCGCAGCACCTCGCCCTTGAGCACGGAGGGGATGCCGTCGGGCAATGAGGTGCCGCTCGCATCGGTGCTGAACACGTACTTCGCAGAGGTCTTGAGCTTGATCGCCTTGCTCATGTCCGCGTTCGGCAGCAGCGAGGTCATGGCCAGCGCCTTCTCGCTCGACGCCTGGTGGTACGCGATCGCCGTGAGCGCGGTGTACGGCACCGGCAGGTTGAGGCGCAGGCTGCGATACGAGGCGAAGACGGGCGTCGGCTCGACGTTCGGGTCGAAGGTGTTCGCGAAGGCGTCCGACGCGCTGGTGCCCGAGGCGATCGTGACCGTGGCGGTCGACGGGACTGCCATGGCGCCGGGCACCACGGAGTCCGTGAGGTCGCCGGGGCGGCGGCCGCCAGGGTCCGGACCGAACTTCCAGACCGCGATCGCGACGAGCGCGGCGGATGCGACGACCAGTGCGGCGATCAGCGCCGCGTTGGCGCGCTTCTGCTTGCGCCGCCGCTCCGCGCGCTCCGAGCGTGAGCGGCGGATGCGGCGCTCGCGCTCCTCGCGATCGGCGGCCGGCGCGTCGACCGGGCGCACGGACGGCGCTTCCGGCCGCTCGGCGATGGGGGACTCGAAGTCGCCTCTCACCGCTCGACCCTCGCGACGTCGCCGACGACGGTGACCTTGGTGCCGAGTCGCTTGGACAGCGTGCGCACGCGCTTGGTGACGACGGCCGCCTCCTTGCCGTGGATGTACTCGGGCCGGCCGTTCGTGTCGCTGCAGTAGATCGGCGTGCAGGTCGCCTCGCCGACGCCCGCCGGGCCGAGCTCGGCCTCCAGGATGAACGACTCGCCGGTGCTGCGCAGGTCGTGGTCGAAGACGAAGTCGCCGAGCGAGTACGCGATGAGCGCGCCCTTGTAGCGCTCGATGCCCTGGATGACGTGCGGGTGGTGGGCGAGCACCATGTCCGCGCCGGCGTTGACGAGCCGGTGTGCGTCGCGGACCTGCTCGTCGTTGGCGTCGTACTGGTACTCGTCGCCCCAGTGCATCGACACGAGCACGAAGTCGTGCGAGGCCGCCGCCGCTTTCACGGCGGCGGCCACCTCGTCCATCGTCTTGCGGCTGTCGGCGATCCCGGGCGAGTCGGCGTCGGCCGCGAAGCCGGGCGGCACGATGTCGCTGAACGCGAGGCAGGCGACCGAGTTCCCTGCCGCATCGACGGTCGCGGCGCGCCATGCGTCCGTGCGCGTCCGGCCTGCGCCCGCATACGCGATCTGCTTCGCGTCGAGGTTCGCGAGTGTGTCCGACAGCGCGACCGGCCCGAAGTCGAGCACGTGGTTGTTCGCGACCGAGACGACGTCGAAGCCGGCGGACGCGAGCGCGTCGGCGCCCAGCGGGGTGCCCTGGAACGTGTAGCTCTTGTTCGGCACCTTCGCCCCGCGGCTCGACAGCGGGCTCTCCAGATTGCCCACCGTGAGGTCCGCGGCCATCAGGCGCGGCGCCACGTCGGAC
>VAUM01000244.1 GCA_005774595.1 Actinomycetota bacterium | reverse complement strand
GCACCCACCTCGGCGTTCTCGAGGTCGCGGAGTGGGCGGACGGCGGGGCGCAAGGCGCGCCGTAACCCGGCCGTCACGTGCCGGGCGCGTCCCTGATGCTAGAATCTGTGGTGTCCGTCCGCTACCGCAAAGGGGGGAGCCGCGCCGATCTGACCGCGTGAAGCAAGCGCCGGGGCTGCCGCGATCGTGGCAGTCGACGAGGCGAGGGGTCATCGAAGCGTTCGGCGGATGCCCCTCCGGCCACACCGGGGTCGTGACGGTGCCGACAAATCCCGCGGGCGACCGCGGGGACAAAGCGGCACCGGGCCGGTGGAGACGAGTGAGCGGCCCGCGGGTCGGGCCGTCCTCGAAGCGGTGCGCGCCGTGCTCGCGCGCTCGGCCACCGCCGACAAGCGACCATCCACCCTTCAGTCGACAAGGACCGGTATCCCTATGTGTGGAATCGTCGGATACGTCGGGCCGAACAAGGTCACCGACGTGCTCCTCTCAGGGCTCGCCCGGCTCGAGTACCGCGGCTACGACTCCGCGGGCGTCGCGGTCGTGTGCGGCCCGGACCTGCGCACCACGCGCCGCGTGGGCAAGCTCGCGAACCTCGCCGGCGCCATCGCCGAGCACCCGCTCGACGGCTCGATCGGCATCGGCCACACCCGCTGGGCGACGCACGGCCGCCCGAGCGAGGAGAACGCCCACCCGCACGCGGACTGTTCCGGCCGCCTTGCGGTCGTGCACAACGGCATCATCGAGAACTACCTCGAACTGCGCGAGGAACTCGCCGCGCGCGGTCACGAGATCCGCTCGGAGACCGACACCGAGGTGGCAGCGCACCTTGTGGAGGAGGCGTACGCGGGCGACCTGACCGCGGCGGTCGCCAAGGCGGTCAAGCGGCTGCACGGAAGCTACGCGCTCGCCGTCGTGCACGCCGACCATCCCGGGACCATCGTCGCCGCCCGGCAGGACTCGCCGCTCATCATCGGCGAGGGCGACGGGGAGAACTTCGTGGCGAGCGACATCCCCGCCGTCCTCGCGTACACGCGCGAGGTGCTCGTGCTGCTCGACGGCCACGTAGCCACCGTGACGAAGGACTCGGTCGAGGTCGTCGACGAACTCGGCAGCCCGGTCGAACCGGAGCGGCTGCACGTGGAGTGGGACCTCGACGCCGCCGAGAAGGGCGGCTACGAGGACTTCATGCTCAAGGAGATCAACGAGCAGCCTCGCGCCATCCGCGAGACGCTGCGGGGCCGGATGGGCGAGGACGGCATCGTCCAGCTCTCCGAGCTGCAGATGACCGGCGATGAGATCGCCGCGCTGCGCCGGGTGATCGTGATCGCGTGCGGCACCTCGTACCACGCGGGGCTCGTCGCGAAGTGCCTGATCGAGCAGTGGGCGCGCATGCCCGTCGAGGTCCAGGTCTCCAGCGAGTTTCGCTACTCGGACCCGATCGTCGGCGACGACACCCTCGTCGTCGCGATCACGCAGTCGGGCGAGACCGCCGACACGCTCGCGGGCGTGCGCGAGGCGCGGGACCGCGGCGCGAAGGTCCTCGCCATCACGAACGTGGTCGGCAGCCGGGTCACCCGCGAGTCCGACGGCGTCGTCTACACGCACGCCGGCCCGGAGATCGGCGTCGCGGCTACCAAGACCTTCACCGCGCAGATAGCCGCGCTCTACGTCCTGTCGCTCAAGCTCGCCCAGGTGAAGGGCACGCTGCACCGCTCCGAGATCGAGCGTATCTGGCACGAGCTCACCGGCATCCCGGAGGTCGTCGAGCGCATCCTCGCCGACACGGGCGCGCTCGAGGAGTGCGCCGACGAGTACAAGGACGGTCGCGTCTCCTCGTTGTTCCTCGGGCGGGGCATCGGCGTGCCCGTGGCGATGGAGGGCGCGCTCAAGCTCAAGGAGATCTCCTACATCCACGCCGAGGCGTACCCCGCCGGCGAGATGAAGCACGGGCCCATCGCGCTCATCACCCCGCAGGTGCCGGTCGTGGTCGTCGCCACGGCGGGCCACACGTACGACAAGGTCGTCAGCAACATCCAGGAGGTGCGCGCGCGCGGGGCCGAGGTCATCGCCGTGGCGACCGAGGGCGACGACGAGATCCGCAAGCACGCCGAGCACGTGCTCTACGTGCCGGAGACCAGCGAGGACCTCGCGGCGATCCCGGCCGTCGTGCCGCTGCAGCTGCTGTCGTACCTGATCGCGAAGGCCAAGGGCTGCAATGTGGACCAGCCGCGCAACCTCGCGAAGTCCGTGACGGTGGAGTAGCGCCATGGTCTTCGGGCTGGGTGTGGACATCGTCGAGATCGAGCGCATGCGCGTCGCGCTCGAGAAGCACCCTCGGATGAAGGAACGCTGCTTCTCGGCCGCAGAGCGTGAGTACTGCGAGAAGCGAGCACGGCCGGAGGTGCACTACGCGCTGCGGTTCGCCGCGAAGGAAGCGGTATTGAAAGCGCTCGGCTCCGGCTTCTCGGGCATGCGCTTCACCGACGTCGAGGTCGGGCGCGACGAGCGCGGGCGTCCGCAGCCGATCCTGCACGGCAACGCCGCCGAGACCGCGGAGCGCCTCGGCGTCACCGAGATGCACCTGTCGCTGTCGTTCACGCACGTCACCGCGGTCGCGTCTGCAGTGGCGCTCACGGGCGGCAGCGCGCCCAAGCCGCCCGAGGTCGACCCGAAGGACCGCCTCGCCGCCGCGTTCAGGGAGGCCCGCGGTATGCTCGACAGCATCGGGGCCGCCGCGGACGACGACGCCGTCGAGCCCGGGGCCGTGATCGAGGGGGAGCCGGGGGAGGACGCATGAGGTACGCGCTGAACACCGGACAGGTCCGCGACGCCGAGCGGCTCGCGGGGAAGCAGGGCGTGACGACCGCCGACCTGATGGAGCGGGCCGGCCGCGCGGTCGCCGCCTGCGTGCGGTCCTCGGCGCCGGGTGGCCGTGTCGCGGTCGTCACCGGCAAGGGCGGCAACGGAGGTGACGGCTGGGTCGCGGCGCGGGCGCTGCGCGAGGCCGGGCGTGACGTCTACGTCGTCGCGTGCGCCGGGCCGGAGG
>VAUM01000243.1 GCA_005774595.1 Actinomycetota bacterium | reverse complement strand
CTGATGGCGGTCACCTCCGTACCGTGCGCCCCGATGCCACACGGGGCACTGCCTTCCCTTCCCGAAGAACGAGAAACGCCCGGCGGCTTTGATGGTGAGCCGTCGGGCGGACAATGGACGCGGGCCCGTAAGGGGGCCGCATCTCTCATCGACCAGACAGCTGCACGATCGACGTGCGCCGCAAGGTGGGGACCAGACACTCTCGAACACGCAGGGAGGGGTCCCGCTTCTTCGCTATTCGGTTGTAGCCGCGTCAGTGTAGCGGGTGGGCGCGATGGCGGCAACAGGAGCCTAGCGAGGCTCGTACAGGCATGCGTCCAGCTTGGCGAGCGTTTCGCCGAGCAGCGCGGCTGACGCGACGCCCATGCGTCGTACCCCGCGGCTGCGAAAATCGACGGACTTCACCTGGTCGACCATCACCACCCCGGCGACAGGCTCACCGTCCGGTATCGGCACGTGGAACGGGTAGTCGCGGCGTGCATTCGTCACGGGGCAGATCACGCACATGCCCGTCTCGCGGTTGAACGCGTCCCTGCTGATGACGAGCGCTGGCCGTCGGCCGTGCTGCTCGTGGCCGACGGAGTCGGGATCGAATCCGAGGGTGATGAACTCCCCCTTGCCGGGGATGAGGCCGCTCATCTACCAGACCTCCTTGCCGCGAGGCCGTCCCCAGTCGACCTCCTCGGCCTTCCAGTCGGCAGGGATCTCACGCACCAGTTCCTCGAGCGAAAGACGGCCGCGCACGCGATGCACCGGTGTGATGATGATCTCGCCATCGCGGAACAGCACCTCGACCTCGTCCCCGATACCGATCCCGGCCTCGGACAACAGGTCCTTGCCGAGTCGCAAGCCCTGACTGTTGCCCCATTTCTGGACCTTGGTGACCATCGTCCCGACACCTCCTTCGTATAGCCGAAGTATAGCCCTCGCGACGCCGAGGTCAACCCACTGCCCGCCCGCGATTCCCCGTTTCGGGTACAGTGGCGCCCGAGTCCCCATGGAAGGATGCGCCGCCCATGAAGCTCAAGCCCTGGGAGATCCGGTTCGCGGCCACGCTGCTCGCGATCTCGGCGGCGCTGTTCGTCGCACGCGGGCTGCTGTTCGCCGGCGACGGCCTGGTCATCGGCGTCGACCCGTACCTGAACGAGGAACTGCGCTACCTCGTCGACGACCTCGCGTTCGTGCCGATCTCGGTCCTGCTCGTCACGCTCGTCATCGAGCGCATGATGGAGCTGCGCGACCGGGACTCGCTGATGCACAAGCTCAACATGGTGGTCGGCGCGTTCTTCTCCGAGGTGGGCCGGCCGCTGATCGACCTGCTGCGGGCGTTCGACACGGACGAGTCGGCGCTGCGCGGCGCACTGGCGTTCCGGGTCGGCTGGAAGGCCGCGGACTTCGAAACGGCGAGGCGGACGCTCGAGACGCACGAGAGTGCGATCGACGTGGGACTTCGCGGACTGGCGCCACTCAGGGAGTTCCTCTGCGAGCGTCGAGGCTTCCTGCTCGGGCTGTTGCAGAACCCCAACCTGCTCGAGCACGAGACGTTCACCGAGCTGCTGTGGGCGGTGCTCCACCTAGAGGAGGAGCTCGACGCGCGCACGGACCTGTGCGCGCTGCCGCCGACGGACGCCGCACACCTGTCGGGCGACGCGAAGCGCGCTTACCGCGCGGTGCTCATCGAGTGGGTCGCGTACATGCGGCACCTGTCCGAGCAGTACCCGTACCTCTACTCGCTCGCGGTGCGGCAGAATCCGTTCGACCCGGCGGCCGACGCCGAGGTGAAGGAGTAGCGCCCCACCCTACGGCGTCTGCGCGGCCACGAGCTCGACGAAGTCGTTGAGCCCCATCGCGCCGATGTCGCCTTGCGTCCGCTCGCGCACGCCCACGGTCCCGTCCTCGGCCTCGCGGTCGCCCACGACGAGCATGTACGGCACCTTCTGCTGCTGCGCCTTGGCGATCTTGACGCGCATGGGCTCGTTGTCCGCGTAGACCTCCGTGCGCACGCCCATGTCCTCGAGACGAGACCTGACACCCTGGGCGTACTCCAGGTGCCGGTCCGCGATCGGGACCACCACCGCCTGCGTCGGCGCGAGCCAGACGGGGAACGCCCCGGCGTAGTGCTCGATCAGGATGCCGAAGAACCGCTCCATCGAGCCGAAGATCACACGATGGAGCATGAACGGGCGGGCCTCCGTATTCTCGGCGGTGCGATAGGTCAGGTCGAATCGCGCCGGGAAGTTGAAGTCCACCTGGATCGTCGCGCACTGCCAGGTGCGTCCGATGGCATCGCGCAACTTGATGTCGATCTTCGGCCCGTAGAACGCACCATCGCCCTCGTTGATGTCGTAGGCCATGCCTCGCTCGTCGAGCGTGTCCTTGAGAGCGTTCGTGGCGATCTCCCAGTCCGCGTCCTCGCCGATGGACTTGGCCGGGCGCGTCGAGATCTCCGCGGTGTACTCGAAACCGAACGCCTTCATCGCCCAGTCGACGAAGTCGAGCACGCCTGCGACCTCGGGCTTGACCTGGTCCGCCGTGCAGAAGATGTGCGCATCGTCCTGCGTGAACCCGCGCGCGCGCATCAGCCCGTGCACGACCCCGGACTTCTCGTGGCGATAGACGGTCCCCAGCTCGAGCAGCCGCATCGGCAGGTCGCGATAGGAGCGCACGTCGTTCGCGTAGATCATCACCGCGCCGGGGCAGTTCATGGGCTTGACGCCGTACTCGGCCGGCTCCCGACCCTCACCCTCGTCGACCTCGAAGAAGTACATGTTCTCGCGATAGAAGTCGTAGTGGCCGGAGGTCTTCCATACGTCGGCCTTGAAGATGTGCGGCGTGATGATCTCCGTGTAGCCCCTGCGGTAGTGCTCGGCTCGCTCCCAGTCCTGCAGCAGCCGCAGCACGCGGGCGCCCTTCGGGTGGTAGAAGACGAGCCCGGCGCCCGCCTCCTCGTGGAACGAGAACAGGTCGAGGTCGCGGCCGAGCTTGCGGTGATCGCGCTTCTCGGCCTCCTCGATGCGCATGAGGTAGTCCGCCAGGTCCTTCTCCGAGAACCACGCTGTGCCGTAGA
>VAUM01000242.1 GCA_005774595.1 Actinomycetota bacterium | reverse complement strand
TGTACGAGCCGTCCGCAGCCAGATCGAGCGCACCGTGCGCCGGCCCGGTGACCACTGACGCGAGCAGTTCGTCGCCATCCACATCACTGTCGTTGTCGAGCACGTCGCCTGACGCCGAGGCATCCTCGTCGCACGCGCCCGTGTCGTCGACAGCGACCGGCGTGTCGTTGACCGGCGCCACCACGATGGTGACTTGCGCCTCGTCGGACAGCGATCCGTCAGACGCGGAGTACGTGAACGAGTCGGTGCCGTTCCAGTTCGCCGCCGGCGTGTAGATGTAGCTGCCGTCGGCGGCCAGATCGAGCGCGCCGTACGCCGGCCCGGTGACCACCGTCGCGACGAGCGGATCACCGTCCGGGTCGGAGTCGTTGGCGAGCACGTTGCCGACAGCGAACGTGTCCTCGTCGCACGCGCCCGCGTCGTCGACAGCGACCGGCGTGTCGTTGACCGGCGCCACGACGATGGTGACTTGCGCCTCGTCGGACAGCGATCCGTCAGACGCGGAGTAGGTGAAGCTGTCTGTGCCGTTCCAGTTCGCCGCCGGCGTGTAGGTGTACGAGCCGTCCGCAGCCAGATCGAGCGCACCGTGCGCCGGCCCGGTGACCACGGACGCGAGCAGCTCGTCGCCATCCACGTCACTGTCGTTGTCGAGCACGTCGCCTGACGCCGAGGCATCCTCGTCGCAGGCACCTGCGTCATCGACCGCGACCGGGGCGTCGTTGACCGGTGCCACGGAGATGGTGACTTGCGCCTCGTCGGACAACGAGCCGTCAGACGCCTCGTAGGTGAACGAGTCCGTGCCGTTCCAGTTCGCCGCCGGCGTGTAGGTGTACGAGCCGTCCGCAGCCAGATCGAGCGCACCGTGCGCCGGCCCGGTGACCACGGACGCGAGCAGCTCGTCGCCATCCACGTCACTGTCGTTGTCGAGCACGTCGCCTGACGCCGAGGCATCCTCGTCGCAGGCACCTGCGTCGTCGACAGCGACCGGAGCGTCGTTGACGGGCGTCACCGTCACGGTCGCCGTCGCCGGCGCCGACGCGTTGCCGCTCGTGTCGGTCGCCCGGTACCTGAAGGTGTCGGTCCCGCTCCAGTCGCGCTTCGGCGTGTAGGTGTACGAGCCGTTGGAGTTCACCGTCACCGTGCCGTTCGCAGCCTGCGTGTAGAGCGACGCGGTCAGCGCGTCGCCATCCGCATCGGTGTCGTTCAACAGCAACCCCTGGGTCGCCGGAACGCTCAGCGACACGTCCTCCGCGGTCGAGTAGTTCGGCGTGCTGCGGAAGTAGACCGAGCCGGAGTTCGAGCCCTTGTCGTCGTCGCCGGTCGAGCCGATCACGGCCGTCTCACCGTCGAAGGCCACCGTCAGCCCGAACGAATCGCCTGCGGAACCGTCCGGCGCCGTGAGCTTGCCGGCCTGGCTCCATGTGGTGCCGGACCGCGTGAAGACGTACGCCGAACCGGAGTCGGCGCCCTTGTCGTCATCGGCGTACGTCCCGATCACCGCGGTGTCACCCGCCACAGCCACCGGCCAGCCGAACCGGTCGCCTGGCGCCGCGTCTCCGGCACTCAGCTTCGCCTGCTGCGACCAGGTTGTGCCGCTCCTCGTGAAGACATACGCGGCACCGGCCCACGAGTCATCGGCGGATGCGCCGATCACGGCGGTGTCGCCGGAGAGCGCCACCGTGTAGCCGAGCCAGTCGCTCGCGGCACCGTCTGGTGCGGTGAGCTTCGCCTGCTCGGACCAGACGGCGCCGGAGCGCACGAACACGTACGCCGCGCCGGCGTCGGTCGCCCGGTCGTCGTCGCGCCATGCGCCGATCACCGCGGTGTCGCCCGAGACGGTCACACCCGTCGGCGCGCCGGAGCCGAACGCATCCCCCGCGCCACCATCTGAAGCGGTGAGCTTCTGCTGCTGGGACCACGTGGTGCCGACCCGCGTGAAGACGTAGGCCGAGCCGGAGTCAGCACCCTTGTCATCGTCGCCCGACGCACCGATCACCACAGTGTCACCCGACAGTGAGAGAGAAGCGCCGAATCCATCACTGGCAGCGCCGTCCGCGGCGATGATCTTCGCCTGCTGCGACCAGGTCGTGCCGCTCCGGGTGAATACGTAGACCGAGCCGGAGTTCGAGCCCTTGTCGTCGTCGCCCGACGCGCCGATCACCGCGGTATCGCCATCGACGGCGACCGACGCACCGAAGTAATCGGTGGTGGTGCCGTCGGCTGCGGTGAGTTTGACCTGCTGGCTCCAGACGCCACCGATCTTGACGAACACGTAGGCCGAGCCCGAGTTCGAGCCGAAGTCGTCGTCGTTGTACGCTCCGATCACGGCAGTGTCGCCATCGATCGAAGCGGCGGCACCGAAGACGTCGTCCGCCGCACCGTCGCTCGCGAGCGCCTTCTGCGCCGCCGCCAACGGCCCCGGGTCATCGACCGCGACCGGGGCGTCGTTCACCGGCGTCACCGTGACAGTCACCGTCGCCGCAGCGGACGCGTTGCCGCTGGTGTCGGTCGCGCGGTACTTGAAGGTGTCTGTTCCGCTCCAGTCGCGCTTCGGCGTGTAGGTGAACGATCCGTCGGCGTTGACGGTCGCGGATCCGTTGGCAGGCTGAGAGAAGACCGAGGCGGTGAGCGCGTCCCCGTCAGCGTCCCAGTCGGTGGCCAGCAGACCGGGTGCAGCGACAGTCAGCGTGGTGTCCTCTGCCGTCGAGTAGTCCGGCAGATAGCGGAAGTAGGCCGAGCCGGAGTCGGTGCCGTTGTCGTCGTCACGGTACGCGCCGACGACGGCTGTGTCGCCGGAGACGGCGACCGAGCAGCCGAACACGTCGCCCGCGGCGCCGTCTGAGGCGGTGAGCTTCGCCTGCTGGGACCAGGTGGTGCCGCTCCGGGTGAAGACGTAGGCCGAACCGGAGTCGGTGCCCTTGTCGTCGTCACGCCACGCGCCGATGACGGCGGTGTCGCCGGAGACGGCGACCGAACTGCCGAACCAATCGCCCGTGGCGCCGTCTGCGGCGGTGAGCTTCTGCTGCTGGGACCAGGTGGTGCCGCTCCGGGTGAAGACGTAGGCCGA
>VAUM01000241.1 GCA_005774595.1 Actinomycetota bacterium | reverse complement strand
CGCGCCGGTGCAGCTCGTCTTCGAGGCGCGCGAGCTTGGCGAGTTCGCCTTCCATCACGCGCGAGACCGGGATGCCGGTCCACGCGGCCACGACCTCGGCGATCTCCTCCTCGGTGACCTGCTCGCGCAGCATCGCGTCCGCGCCCTGCCGCTCGGCGAGCTTGGCGTCCGCCTCCTCGAGCGCCCGGGTGAGCTCGGGCACGCGCCCGTAGCGCAGCTCGGCCGCACGCGCGAGGTCGCCCTCGCGCTCGGCGCGCTCGGCGTCGACCTTGGCCGCGTCGAGTTCGGCGGTGAGGCGCTGCACGTCGCCGATGACGTCCTTCTCGGACTGCCAGCGCGCCTTGAGGCCCGAGAGCTCCTCGGTCATGCCCGCCATCTCCGCGCGCAGCTTCTCGAGCCGCTCGGCCGACGCCTCGTCCGTCTCCTTGGCCAGCGCCTGCTCCTCGATCTGCATCTGGCGCAGCCGGCGGTCCACCACGTCGATCTCGGTGGGCATCGAGTCGATCTCGATGCGCAGCCGCGAGGCCGCCTCGTCCACGAGGTCGATGGCCTTGTCTGGCAGGAAGCGGTCGGTGATGTAGCGGTCCGAGAGTGTGGCGGCCGCCACGAGCGCGCCGTCGGTGATGCGCACGCCGTGGTGGACCTCGTACTTCTCCTTGATGCCGCGCAGGATCGCGATCGCGTCCTCAACGCTCGGCTCGCCGACGAACACCGGCTGGAACCTGCGCTCGAGCGCCGCGTCCTTCTCGATGTGCTCCCGGTACTCGTCGAGCGTGGTCGCGCCGATCGCGTGCAGCTCGCCGCGCGCGAGCGCCGGCTTGAGCATGTTGCTCGCATCCATCGCGCCCTCGGCCGCCCCCGCGCCGACGAGCGTGTGCAGCTCGTCGATGAACAGCACGAGCCGCCCCTCGGCCTGCTCGACCTCGCGCAGCACGGCCTTGAGGCGGTCCTCGAACTCGCCGCGGTACTTCGCACCGGCCACCATCGCGCCCAGGTCGAGCGCGACCACGTCCTTGTCTTTGAGCGACGCGGGCACGTCGCCGTCGACGATGCGCTGCGCGAGCCCCTCGACGATGGCGGTCTTGCCCACGCCCGGCTCGCCGATGAGCACCGGGTTGTTCTTGGTGCGCCGCGACAGCACCTGGATGACGCGGCGGATCTCCTCGTCGCGGCCGATGACCGGGTCGAGCTTGCCGTTGCGCGCGAGATCGGTCAGGTTGCGCGAGAACCGCTCGAGCGCTTGGAACTGCGCCTCGGGGTTCTCGTCGGTCACGCGCGCCCCCGCGCGCAGCTCGGTCAGCGCCGCCGCGAGGCGCTCGCTCGTGACGCCGTGCTTCCCGAGCACGCGACCGGCCTCGCCGGAATCCGACGCGATCGCGAGCAGCAGGTGCTCCGTGGAGACGTACGCGTCCTTGAGCTTCTCGGCGGCCTTGAACGCGTCGGCCAGCACGGTGTTCAGCCGGGGCGACACGCCGGTCACACCCGCCCCGCCGCTGACCTTCGGCATCGCTGAGACCGCCGCGGTCGCGTCTGCCTCGACGAGGTCCGGCTCGGCGCCGACCTTCGCGAGGATCGGGCGCACGATGCCCTCGGCCGCATCGACCAGCGCCTTCAGCAGGTGCTCGGGCTCGACGACGGTCTGCCCGCCCTCGTCGGCGATGCCGCCCGCGGCCTGCAGGGCCTCCTGTGCCTTGACGGTGAGCTTGTCCATCCGCATCAGCGCATCACCTCTGCTCGCGCCTGACCATGCCGCCGCGCTGAACGAGCACTATCTCCGTGCGCGGCCGCGCCTGCGCACGTGCCTCCGCGCGGGCCAGCGCAGCACGGGCCTCGGCGTGAGCGAGCGCGATGCGCAACCGCTCGGCCTCCGCGGCCAGGCCCTCGGCCTGCGCCCGCAGCTCCAGGATGCGGATGACGCCGGCCAGGTTGATGCCCTCGGCCGTCAGCTGCGTGATCAACCGCAGCCGCTCGATGTCGGCGTCGGAGTACAGGCGCGTGTTGCCGCCGGAGCGCTGCGGCTTGATGAGCTGCTTGCGCTCGTAGATGCGCAGCGTCTGCGGATGCATGCCCGCCAGCTCGGCTGCCACGCTGATCATGTAGAGCGGCCGCTCGCCGCCCCGGCTTCGCCTGTCCATCATGTCCGCGCCTCCTACTTGATGTGCGCCCGCACGTCGTCTCCGCGCGACGACGCGAACCTGCGCATCAGTTCCTTCTGCTCGGCCGTGAGCTTCTCGGGCGTGACCACCCGCGCACGCACGCGCAGGTCGCCCCGTCCCGAGCCCTTCAGCCGAGGAGCGCCCTTCTCTTTGAGGCGGTGCACGCGACCGTCCTGCGTGCCCGCCGCGATCTTGAGCTTCACGCGCGTGCCGTCGGGAGCGGAGATGGTGACCTCCGTGCCGAGCGCCGCCTCGTCGAAGGTGAGCGGCAGGTCCATCAGCACGTCGGCGCCGTCGCGCGTGAAGTACGGATGCGGCTTGATGCGGGTGACCACGTACAGGTCGCCCGCGGGCCCGCCGTTCTCGCCCGGCTCGCCCTTGCCCTTGAAGCGCAGCTTGCCGCCGTCCGCGGCGCCTGCCGGCACGTTGACCGTCACCGGCTTGAGCTTGACCACGCTGCCCTTGCCCCGGCACGTGGTGCACGGCGACTCGATGACCTTGCCCGAGCCGCCGCAACGCGAGCACGCGTGCGAGAACGCGAACATCCCCTGACCCTGCGAGGTGCGGCCGGTGCCCCCGCACGCGGGACAGGTCGTGGCCGAGGTGCCGGGCTTGGCGCCGGACCCCTTGCAGGTCGAACAGGTCTCGGCGCGCTGGACGTCGACCTTCGTCGACACGCCGGCGAGCGCCTCGTCGAACGTGAGCGCCACCTCGTACTGCAGGTCGCGCCCGCGGTGCGGCCCGCGCGCCCCGCGCCCGCCTCCGCCACCGCCGAAGATCCCGCCGAACAGGTCGCCGAGGTCGCCCACGTCGACGGTGAACCCGCCCGCACCGCCGGGGTATGCGCCGCCGGGGAATCCGCCGCCCGGGAAGCCCGCGCCGGGGGGCCATCCGCCCGGAACCCCGCCGGGAC
>VAUM01000240.1 GCA_005774595.1 Actinomycetota bacterium | reverse complement strand
GGCCAGTAGGTCTGCACGATCACCCGGCCTGGGTCTTCCCCTCTCCCCGCCCGGCCCGAGACCTGCTCGAGGAGCTGATAGGTGCGCTCCGAAGCGCGGAAGTCCGGCAGGTGGAGGCCGGTGTCGGCGTTCAGTACCCCGACGAGCGTGACGTCGGGGTAGTCAAGGCCCTTCGCGATCATCTGGGTCCCGAGGAGTATCCCCGCGTCGAGCTGCTCGAAGCGCGCGAGCGCCTGCTCGTGGCCGCCCTTCCCTGCGGTGGTGTCCGCGTCCATCCGCACGACGGGCAGCGCGGGCCAGCGCGAGACGACCTCGGCCTCCACGCGCTGTGTACCTGCGCCGAACTGGCGCAGGTAGACGCTGCCGCAACGGGGACACGCTGCCGGAACGTCCTCCATGCGCCCGCAGTGATGGCACATGAGCCGCGCACCGACCTCGTGGAAGGTCAGTGAGGTCGAGCAGTCCTCGCATCCGGGCACGAACCCGCACTCGCGGCACAGCAGGAACGACGCGAAGCCCCGGCGGTTGAGGAGCAGGACGGCCTTCCGTCCTGCCTCGGCGACGGCATCGAGGCCGCGCGCGAGCTCCCGCGAGAACATCGAGCGGTTGCCCGCGGCGAACTCCACGCCCATATCCACGACGGTAACGGCGGGGAGCTCTCTCCCGGGCACGCGCTCGGGCATCGGCACACGCACGCACGCGCCCCGTTCGCATGCGGCGAGCGACTCGAGTCGCGGCGTCGCACTCCCCAGCACGAGGACCGCGCCGCGCAGGTCGCACAGCCGCGCGGCCACGTCGCGCGCGTCGTACCGCGGGGCTGAGCCCTGCTTGTAGGACTGTTCGTGCTCCTCGTCGATGACGACGAGGCCGAGATCGCGCACCGGCGCGAAGAGTGCCGACCTCGCGCCGACCACCACCCGCGCGTCGCCGGACCGTGCAAGGTCCCACTGGTCGAAGCGCTCGCCCGCTGACAGGCGGCTGTGCAGTACAGCCACGAGGTCGCCGAAGCGCGACCGGAAGCGGCCCACCGTCTGCGGCGTCAGCGAGATCTCCGGCACCAGCACGATCGCGGAGCCGCCGCGCTTGACGACATCTTCGATCGCGCGCAGGTACACCTCGGTCTTGCCGGACCCGGTCACGCCGTCCAGGAGCACCCGGCCGCCGGAGCCGGCAGCTGCGATCGCGTCGAGCGCGGCGACCTGCGAGGGCATCAGGCGCTCGTGTCGCGGCGCGGACCTCTCGCGGGCGACTGCCTCACGCACCCGCCTGCGACGCTCGACGCGCACCGCACCCGCGTGCTCGAGCGCCTTCACTGCACCTGCCACGGCGCCGAGGTCCGCGGCGAGTTCGACCGCGCGCACGGGGCCTGCCGACAGCGCATCGAGGACTGCGCGCTGCATCGTCGCGCCCTTCCGAACTGCGAACCGCACGCCCTCGCTGGTGAGCGACACCCACCGGTCGTCCACAGGACCCGCACCGGCGCGCCTGAGTTCCCAGGCGCCACTCGCTGACCGGGCTGCTCGCGGTGAGCCGCCCGGCGGCCCGAACAGGCGGACCGCCTCGGACAGCGGAGCGACGTACTCCCTCGCGATCCAGGTCGCGAGACGAACGGCGACCGAGTCGAAGTAGGGCCCGGCGAGCAGCGCGCGCACCGGCTTGAGCGAGTCGCACTCGCTCTCGCTCGCCACTCCCACCACATAGCCGACCACGGGGCGGTTGCCGAAGTCCACCAGGACGCACGAGCCGACCTCTACCTCGACCATGTCGTCGGGGACGGCGTAGTCGAACGGGCGGTCGATGGCCCTCGCCGGGACGTCGACCACCACCTGCGCGACGCGTGCGTCTGTCGGCGTGGCTTCCACGTCTCCAGCATACGCAAGGCCGCCGACACCGTGGCGGCGCCGACGGCCTTCGTGTGCGCGCGTACGTGCTAGTCGTTCAGGCCCGCGGCGTCGGCGAGCGCCTCCGCCCGGTCCGTGCGCTCCCACGTGAAGTCGCGGTCGGTGCGGCCGAAGTGGCCGTACGCGGCCGTCTTGCGGTAGATCGGGCGGCGCAGGTCGAGGTCGCGGATGATCGCCCCCGGGCGCAGGTCGAACACCTCGCGCACAGCCTTCTCGATCGCGGTCGCGGGGACCTTCTCGGTGCCGAACGTCTCGACGAGGACCGAGAGCGGGTGCGCCACGCCGATGGCGTACGCGAGCTCGATCTCGCAGCGGTCGGCCAGCCCGGCGGCGACCACGTTCTTGGCGGCCCACCGCGCGGCATATGCGGCGGAGCGGTCGACCTTCGTGCAGTCCTTGCCGGAGAAGGCACCGCCGCCATGACGACCCATCCCGCCGTACGTGTCCACGATGATCTTGCGGCCGGTCAGGCCGGTGTCGCCCATCGGCCCTCCGATGACGAACCGGCCGGTCGGGTTGACGAACACCTCGGCGCCGTCCCAGTCGACGTCCTCCTCGGCCATGACGGGCTTGATCACGTGCTCGACCAGGTCGGGCTTGAGCAGGTCGTCGATGCTGACGCCGTCGGCGTGCTGCGTGGAGATGAGTACCTTGTCCACGGCGACCGGCCTGCCGTCGACGTAGCGCACCGTGACCTGGCTCTTGCCGTCGGGCCGCAGGTAGTCGAGCACGCCGGCCTTGCGGACCGCGGTGAGGCGCTCGGCCAGCCGGTGCGCGAGGTAGATCGGCATCGGCATCAGGGTGGACGTCTCGTTGCAGGCGTAGCCGAACATCATGCCCTGGTCGCCCGCGCCGATGAGGTCGATCGGGTCGCTGCCCGCGCCGTGCTGGACCTCGAAGCTCTCGTCGACGCCCATCGCGATGTCGGCGCTCTGCTCGTGGATGGTGCTCATGACGCCACAGGTGTGCGCGTCGAACCCGAACTTGGCGCGGTTGTAGCCGATGTCGTCGACCACGCCGCGCACGATCGACGGGACGTCCACGTATCCGTTGGTGCGGATCTCGCCGCCGACGACCACGAGGCCGGTGGTGATGAACGTCTCGCACGCGACGCGGGCGTGCTCGACGTTGCCGGCACCTTCGGCCTCCAGCTCGATCTCGCGCGTGA
>VAUM01000239.1 GCA_005774595.1 Actinomycetota bacterium | reverse complement strand
TATCCGCGCTCTGCGCGCCTAGTGCCTCCGCCTCGGCCTGCGGTCGCCGTCGCGGCCACCGCCGCCACCGAACCCGCCGCGCCGCTCGCCGCCCTCCCCGCCCTCGCGGGGGGCGCCGGAGCCGGCCGGGGCGTCCGGCTTGTCGAGACGGTCGAGCGAGACCTTGCCGCGCTCGTCCACCTCGATGACCTCGACCTCGACCTCATCGCCGATGTCGAGCACGTCCTCGACCTTGTCGACGCGGCCCTTGGCCACGCGCGAGATGTGGATCAGCCCGTCCTTGCCCGGCAGCAGGTTCACGAACGCGCCGAACGCCTGGATCGACACGACCTTGCCGGTGTACTTCTCGCCGACCTCGATCTCCTTGGTCAGCGCCTGGATGCGCTTCAGCGCCTCCTCGCCACCGGTGTCACGGCTCGCGATGTAGACCGTGCCGTCGTCCTCGACGTCGATCTGGGCGCCGGTCTCCTCGACCATCTGGCGGATGATCTTGCCGCCCGGGCCGATGATGTCGCGGATCTTGTCCACCGGGATCTTGATGGTGATGATGCGCGGCGCGAACCGCGAGAGCTCCTCGCGCGGCTCGGCGATGGCCTCGATCATCTTGGACAGGATGTGCGCGCGGCCTTCCTTGGCCTGCATGAGCGCCTTGGCCAGGATCTCGTACGACAGCCCCTTGGCCTTGTTGTCCATCTGCAGCGCCGTGATGCCGGCCGGGGTGCCCGCGACCTTGAAGTCCATGTCGCCGAGGAAGTCCTCGAGGCCCTGGATGTCGGAGAGCACGGCGACCTTGTCACCCTCCTTGATGAGCCCCATCGCGATGCCGGAGACCGGGGCTGCGATCGGCACGCCGGCGTCCATGAGCGCGAGCGTCGAGCCGCAGACCGACCCCATCGAGCTGGAGCCGTTGGACTCGAGAACCTCGGACACGATGCGGATCGTGTACGGGAACGTGTCCTCGTCGGGGATGACCGGGAGCAGTGCGCGCTCGGCGAGCGCCCCGTGGCCGATGTCGCGGCGCTTCGGCCCGCGCATGAAGCCGGTCTCGCCGGTGCTGAACGGCGGGAAGTTGTAGTGGTGCAGGTAGCGCTTGCCCTCGGCGACGTCGATCGTGTCGATGCGCTGCCACTCGGACAGCATGCCGAGCGTCAGCACCGAGAGCACCTGCGTCTGACCGCGGGTGAACAGGCCCGAGCCGTGGCTGCGCGGCAGGTAGCCGGCGGTGCAGCTGATCGGGCGGACCTCGTCGAGCGTGCGGCCGTCGGCGCGCTCGCCCTCGTCGAGCACCATGTTGCGCATGGTCTTCTTCTCGAGGAGCTTCAAGGTCGCCTTGATGTGCTTGCCGCTTGCTGCGAGCTCCTCGGCGGTGAACGTCTCGGTGAGCTCGGCCTTCACGGCGGCCACCGCGTCCATGCGCGCGTGCTTGTCGGGGTTGTGCAGCGCGGCCTTCATCTTCTCGCCGCCGGCGGCGAAGATGCGCTCCTTGAGCTCGGCGGAGGGCTCGTCGAAGACGACCTCCATGCGCTTGATCTCGCAGCGGGCGAGGAAGCGCTCCTGGGCCTCGCAGAACGCGGCGATGGCCTCCTGCGCGAAGGTCAGCGCGGCGAGCATGTCGTCCTCGGACACCTCGTGGCAGCCGGCCTCGATCATGAAGACAGCGTCACGCGAGCCCGCCACGACGAGGTCGAGGTCCGACGCCTCCGCCTCCTCGAACGTCGGGTTGACGAGGAACTCGCCGGACTGGTCGCGGCAGACGCGCACGCCGGCCAGCGGGCCCTCGAACGGGATGCCGGCCTTCATCAGCGCGGCGGACGCGCCCATGATCGAGATGACGTCGGGCTGGTGGACCTGGTCGGCCGAAAGGACCGTGGCGATGACCTGGACCTCGTTGCGGAAACCGTCGGCGAACGCCGAACGGATGGGACGGTCGATCATGCGGGCCGTGAGCGTGGCCTTCTCAGACGGGCGCGCCTCACGCTTGATGAAGCCGCCCGGCAGCTTACCGGCCGCGTACATGCGCTCCTCGAAGTCGACGGTCAGCGGGAAGAAGTCCAGGTCCTTGGGGAAGCTGGACGCCGTGGCCGTGACCAACACCATGCTGTCGCCCTGGCGGACGACGACCGCGCCGCCGGCCTGCTTGGCCAGCTCCCCGGTCTCGAGCACGTACTCCTTGCCGTACAGCTCGAACTGCTCCGTGATCTTGCTCATTTCTTCTCTTCGCCTCTTCTCGCCCTCGGCGCCCCTTGCGCCGCAGGACCTCTTTCGGGCCGTGCCGCGGGCCCCTTGCCCGCGCGTCTTCTTCCGGCCCCCTACTAGTGCAGAAGGCGGGGCCTGTATCGGCGCCCGCCTTCCTCGTTCACCGCGAACTATCCGCGGATCTGGAGCTTCGCGACGATCTCGCGATACCGCTCGATGTCGGACTTGCGCAGGTAGTTGAGCAGCCTGCGGCGCTGTCCGACGAGCTTGAGCAGTCCGCGGCGCGTGTGATGGTCGTGCTTGTGCGTGCGGACGTGCTCGGTGAGGTCGCGGATGCGCTGCGTCAGCAGCGCGATCTGGACTTCCGGCGAGCCTGTGTCGGCGTCGCCGCGGGCGTGCTCGGCGATGATCTTCGCCTTGACGTCCTTCTCGAGGGGCATGGCTGTACCACCGGTCCTTCCTTGTCCGCCTCCGCCCGAGGCCGGCGTCGTTGTCATCGCCGGTCACAGTGCGGGGTAGCCGAATACAACTCGCGGAGTATAGCACGCCCGGGGCCGTGTGCGGTGCGCGGGTGCGTGGGGGGTCTGCGTCGCAGGTGACGTCACGGGCGACGTCGTATGTGACGTCGTATGTGACGCCGCCACCCGCCAAGGGGCCCGGCGCCGCGCCGCGCCTCAGAGCGTGACGATCTCCGCGACGCGCTCCAGATCCGCCTGCATCTGCGCCGCCAGCTCGTCCGCGCTCTCGAACGCCCGCTGGTCGCGCAGCCGCTCCACGAACTCGACCGTCACCTCGCGCCGGTACAGGTCGCCCTCGAACCCGATGAGGTGCGCCTCGAAGTCGTCGCGGGCTTCGGGGAACGTAGGAGGCCTGCCCACGGCGATGCCGG
>VAUM01000238.1 GCA_005774595.1 Actinomycetota bacterium | reverse complement strand
GCTCGACGTAGCGCTCGACAGCATCCGCTATCGGTACGATGCTGCCTACCGCACCGCCGGTCGGCCGCTGCCAGTCCCGCTCCCTGCGCGAGACGAACGCCTCGATCTCGTCCTCGACCTCGTCGGGGAGCTTGAACCCCTCGCGGCTGAAGAACTTGATCCCGTTGTACTCGGCCGGGTTGTGGGACGCGGAGATGACGACGCCGCCGTCGGCGCCCGCGGCGCGGGTCAGATGCGCCACCGCGGGGGTCGGGATGATGCCGCACGTGAGCGCGTCGCCGCCGCCCGAGCACACGCCGGCGACGAGCGCCGCCTCGAGCATCGCCCCGCTGCGCCTCGTGTCGCGGCCGACGACGATGCGGCCGGCGCCCTTGTCGCCGAGGAAGTGGCCCGCCGCCTCGCCGAGGCGGAACGCGAGCTCCGGGGTCAGGTCGGCGTTCGCGATGCCGCGCACGCCGTCCGTTCCGAACATGCGGGTCATGTGCTGGTCCTTCCGGTCGCGGCCCGTGGCGGGAACATACATACCCCATGCGGCGACGCCCGTGCGGGCGTGCCTGCCGTATCCGAACGCGAAGGGCCCGCCGAGCAAGCGGCGGGCCCTGTCTCACATCGTGGCGTCGGCCGCCTAGCGCTTCGAGAACTGCGGGCGCTTGCGGGCCTTCTTGAGGCCGTACTTCTTGCGCTCGACCATGCGGGGATCGCGGCGCAGGAGGCCGGCCCGCTTGAGCTCGCCGCGGTAGTCGTCGCCGGCCTCGAGCATCGCGCGGGCGATGCCGTGGCGCAGCGCGCCCGCCTGCGCGGCGGTGCCGCCGCCGTGGATACGGGCGATGACATCGAAACGGCCGAGCGTCTCGGTGACCTTGAACGGCGTCTCGACGAAGCCCTGCAGCGTCACGCGCCCTAAGTAGTCTTCGAACGTCTTGCCGTTGACGGTGAACTGGCCGGTGCCGGGGGTCAGGCGCACGCGGGCGACCGCGGTCTTGCGGCGGCCGGTGCCCCAGTAGACTGCTGCCTTCTCAGCCATGTGCTAGGCCTCCACGGTGATCTGGCGCGGCTTCTGCGCCTCGTGCGGATGTTCCGGACCGGCGTAGACCTTGAGCTTGCGGCCCATGGCCCGGCCGAGGGTGTTCTTCGGGAGCATGCCCTTCACGGCGCGCTCGAGCACGCGCTCGGGGTGCTTCTCGAGCATGCGGGCGACCGGGACGGCCTTGAGCGCGCCCGGGTACCCGGAGTGGCGGTAGTAGGTCTTGTCCGCCATCTTGTTGCCGGTCAGGCGGATCTTGTCGGCGTTGATGACGACGACGAAGTCGCCCGTGTCAACGTGCGGCGTGTACTGCGGCTTGTTCTTGCCCTTGAGGATCTTGGCGATCTCCGAGGCGAGCCGGCCGAGGACCAGGTCGGTCGCATCGATCAGCAGCCATTCGCGCTGCACCTCGCCGGGCTTGGCGTGGTAGGTCTTCACTCGTTCCTCCAACATACTCAGGGCGTACGTGTCCGTCGAGGAAGCTTCACGGGGCTCCGAACGAACCCTTGCAGTCTATCCGCGGTCGATAGGGGCGTCAAGGAACACACGCCGCCGGGCGTAGCCACCCGCACCGCGCCGCTACACCCAGCACTCCCCGGGGTAGGCGACGTCCCACAGCGTCAGCCCGTGCGCGGGCGCGGTCGGGCCGGCGGCCGCGCGGTCGCGCGCGGCGAGCGCCTCACCGAGCCAGCCTTCGTCGCGCGCGCCTCGGCCGATCTCGACCAGCGAGCCGGCGATCACGCGCACCATGGAGTGCAGGAACGCCGTGCCGACGACGCGCAGCACGAGATGCGGCTCACCGAGGTCCTCGGCGGGGTACAGCTCGACCGCGGTGAGCGTGCGGACGGTGTTCTTCCCTTCCGCGGAGTCGGCGACGCAGAACGACCGGAAGTCGTGCTCGCCGACGAGCGCGGCCGCGGCCCGCCGCACGGCCGGCGCGTCGAGGTCGCGCGCGACGTGCCACGCGTACGGCGCGAGCAGCACCGGCGGCACGGCGCCGGCCGCGATGCGATAGCGGTACTCGCGCGCCTCGGCATCGAACCGCGCAGAGAAGCCCTCGCGCGCGGCGCGTACCTCGCGCACCGCGACGTGCGGCGCGCACAGCGCGTTCAGCGATCGTGCGAGCGCCGCCGCGTCCGGGTCGCCCGGCGCCGACTCGAAGCTCACCACCTGGCCGAGGGCGTGCACGCCGGCGTCGGTGCGGCCCGCGCCGACGGTCTCGACCTCGCGCCGCAGCACGGTGCGGAGAGCGTCCTCGAGCGTGCCCTGGACCGTGCGCTGCTCCGACTGACGCGCGAATCCGGCGAAGGGCGCGCCGTCGTAGGCGACCGTGAGCGCGGTGACGGTCACGCGCGGCCCTCGGGCGAGACGGCCGCGAGCGCGCGGGCCTCCCGCCGGTCCGCCGCGTTCCACTCCCGGTGCTCCTCGTGCCGGTCGCGCGCCATCGCCCCTCCCTACAGCAGCACGGCCACCGCGACGAGCGCGGCGCCCCCGGCGAGCAGGGTCGCCCAGTCGGCGCCGCGCATCCGCGACTCGCGCAGCCGGGTCCGGCCCTCGCCGCCACGATAGCACCGTGCCTCCATCGCCGTTGCCAGGTCGTCCGCCCGGCGGAACAGGTTCACGAACAGCGGCACCAGGACGGGGATGAACGCCTTCGCCCTCTGCACGGGCCCGCCCCGGTCGAACCGCGCGCCGCGCGACGCCTGGGCCAGCACGACCTTCTCGGCCTCCTCGGCAGTCGTCGGGATGAAGCGCAGCGCGATCGAGAGCATCGTCGCGACGTCCCCTACGGGCACGCCGACGTGACGCAGCGGCCGCATCAGGCGCTCGAGCGCGTCGGTCAGCGAGACCGGGGTGGTCGTGAGCGTGAGCAGGGACGTGCTGACGACGAGCACGACGATCCGCACCGCGAAGAAGACGCCGCGCGCCAGCCCCGGGCCGTCCACCGCCAGCGGCCCGAGCCGCACGAGGGCCACCGTGGCTGGCTCCCACTTCAGCGCCTGCGCGGCGATCGAGAACGTGAGCAGGAACGACACGGCGCGCACGCCGCGCAGCGCGATGTGCGGCGGCACGCGCGACAGGACGAGCACGACG
>VAUM01000237.1 GCA_005774595.1 Actinomycetota bacterium | reverse complement strand
GGTAGCGGACGGTCGCGCGGTAGTCGACGCCTCCGGGCGGCGCGTCGCTGCGCACCGATACCGCGAGCCGCGAGACGGCCGAGCCATCGCCGGACGCGGCGGGCGCCGCCACCGCAAGCGTCACCGCGGCCACCGCCAGCACGGCGGCGGCGCGGACGCGTACGCGCCATCGAGCCATCCACGACCTCCGCTCCCGCGGCTGCGGCGCGTGCCGCCAGCCTGACCCTCGGTATGCGTCACCGGTCGTGTCCGCCCTCCGGTGCGGGCACACCAGGAACATACCCTCATCAGCTCGGGAATGGTCCCTTTACACCGCCCCGCGCACTGGCTATCTTCACTCCCGACGCGCACGGCCCCCCGCAGGGGCCTTCGGCCTTCGGATGAGAGCTTGGGAGGAACGCATGCCACGACCGATCATCAACGAGGACGATTGCTCCGCCTGCGGCATCTGCGTGGATGCCTGCCCCGAAGGGGTCCTCGACCTCGTCGGTGACTCGGCCCAGGTCGTCAACGAGGACGACTGCACCGGCTGCGCCACCTGCATGGAGGAGTGCCCGATGGGCGCCATCGAGGAGATCGAGGAGGACTGACGCCTCGCGCTCACGGCGCCGCTTCCGGCCCCGGAACGCCAAGAAGGCCCCCGCGCTTGCCGCGGGGGCCTTCTCTCTTCCCGGCGAGGGGATTTGCGCGCTACTGGCGCGGAGGAACGTTCTCGCCCCAGTCGATGCGGCCGTTGTCGCGCCAGTCGATGACGTGCCAGATCTCGTGGTTCAGGATCCGCTCGAGAGTGGCGGTGTGCGTCGCGCTGATCACGATCCGGCCGCTCTTGTAGTACGCGATGGCCTGGTAGCCGCGGGCATCGCCGAAGGTCACCGTGGTGCCCTTCAGGATCGGGTGCTTCGCGATGAGGCCGGCGAGGATGGCGCGGGCCTTCGTCAGTTCGCTGGAGGCGGACGCGGAACCGGTGCGGACGGTCGCGGCGGTCACGGTTCGCTCGGACACGGTGGCCAGGCGGGCCTGCTCGGTGACGGCCACACGGGCGGTCGGCGCGACGGCGGACAGCTGCGTGGTGTACGGAGCGGCCGGCTCGCCTGCGACGGCGATGCCGGGCAGCGCGGTGGCGACAGCGAGGGCGGCCACGATGAGGGCCACGGTCAGAGCGGTGATCCTGCGGGTGTTGGCGAACATCTGAGAGCACCTTCTCGGTCCAAGCACATCGGCCCGGTTCCCCCTCAGTGCTCATCTGCGCTGGGTGGGAGCCGGGCCGGTTCACGCTTGGTCCGAGGCTCGAACCCGGCAGTCCGGCTGTCGTAGGGAGGTGTCCCTCCCGGTAGACCCGTGACTTTGCGAAGTCCGCCTTTCGGCGGGCCGTGCCTTTTTCGGGGAGCTGGTGCTCGATGTGCGGTTGTCAACTCTGCCTTACACTCGCATTATCGGTGCCTCGCAGGCCCGACTTTATAGCGGATCTGTGCCGAATATCACATTTCGTCACCGTGGAGCCACATGCCGACCGCCTCCGTCACAGAACGCGCTGTTCCCGCAGGTCAGAGGCCTGGCGTCGGACGCATCGCCGTCCTCGCGGCCGGCAACGTGCTCCTCGGCGCCTCGATCGGCATCCTCGCCTACGGCGGGCTTTCGAACCTCGCGACGATGATGGAGCAGCGCAACTTGCGCTCGGCGCCCTACCTTGCGGCTTCCGTGCCGAAGACGCTGCCTGCGACCGGGGCGGCGCCGATGGATCTCGAGGGCTGGGAGGCGCAGGACGGCGCCTACTGGAAAGCGCTGCCACAAGGCGGCGTGTTCGGCCGCATCGTCGCTCCGAAGATGGGCCTGGACGCGGCGGTCGTGCGCGGCACCGCGCGCGCGGACCTCGCCAAGGGTCCCGGCTGGATCGAGTCGACGGACCTGCCGGGAGCGGGCGGCAACACCGGCATCTCCGGACATCGCACCACCTTCCTCGCACCGTTCCGCGACATCGACCGCCTCGGCACCGGTGATACCATCGACCTGTACTCGCCCTACCGGCGCTACCGCTACGAGGTGACCGAGCAGCTCGTGGTCACCCCCGACCGCGTCGACGTGCTCGACGACGGGCCGCAGCCGATGCTCACGCTCACCGCCTGCCACCCGCCGTACAGCGCCCGGTATCGACTCGTCGTCCATGCCAGGCTCGTCGAGGTGCGCCGCATCGAGTCCGCTGGCGGGCCCTGACGGCGAGAAGGAGAGGAACCGCGGTGCGCATACTCGTGACCGGCGGCGCCGGGTTCATCGGGAGCAACCTCGTGCACGCGCTCGTGGGCCGGCACGACGTCGGCGTCATCGACGACCTGTCGACCGGCAGCCCGGCGAACCTGCACCCCGCCGCATGGCACCGCACGCTCGACGTGCTCGACGGCTCGTTCGCCTTGGCTGTCGCGGAGTTCGGACCCGACGCGATCGTGCACCTCGCCGCTCAGGTGAGTGTCGCCGTGTCCGTGCGCGAACCGGAGCGCGACCGGCTCGTGAACGTCGAGGGGACGCGCGCGGCCGCGCGTGCGGCGGCGGCGTGCGGATGCGCGCGCATGCTGTCCGCCTCCTCGGCGGCCGTCTACGGCGAGCCGCAGACGCTCCCGATGCCCGAGACGCACCCCAAGTCCCCGCAGAGCCCGTACGGCGCGTCCAAGCTCGAAGCCGAGTCCGTGCTCGCCGCCGAACTCGCCGGCACCGGCGTCGACTTCGCGTCGCTGCGCTTCGCGAACGTCTACGGGCCACGCCAGGACGCCAACGGCGAGGCCGGCGTGGTCGCGATCTTCTGCGACGCGATCCGCGCCGATGGTGAGCCCGTCGTGTTCGGCGACGGGCACCAGACCCGCGACTTCATCTACGTCGGCGACGTCGTGGACGCCGTGATCACCGCGCTCGAGCACGAGGGCCCGCTCGCGGATGACGGCATCGACGGCCCCGCATACAACATCGGCACCGGCGAGCGGACGTCGGTCGACGCGCTCGTCGCGGGACTGCGGCTCGCCGCGCGCTGGACGGGCGCGGTCGCGCACGGCCCGGAGCGCGCGGGCGACGTCGAGCACAGCGCGCTGGACCCGGCCAAGGCGGCGGCCGTCCTCGGCTGGCGCGCCCGCGTCCCGCTCGAGACC
>VAUM01000236.1 GCA_005774595.1 Actinomycetota bacterium | reverse complement strand
CCTCGTAGCCGCGCCGGTGCAGCCGCAGCTGCGCATCACGGTTGTCCTCGAGGGGCTCGGTGTCGTGCGCGCCGTGGCAGTCGCCGCACAGAGGCTTCTCGCCTGCGGTCTGTGACGCGGCTGCGGAGGACGTTGCGGCAACTGACGAGGTGGCCGTGCCCGACGCGGTGGGGACGACCGAGGACGTACCCGTCTCGACCCGCGCCGCGCCTGTGGCCGCTCGACTGGCCATCGTGGTCCCTCGCGCTGCCGCCGCCTCAGCGGTGCCCGGCTTGACACTGATGCTGTGGACGCCGGCGCTGTACGCGGTGAACTGGTCCTGGTGGCAGTTCTTGCACGCCAGCTTCGCGTTGGCGCGCCAGTCCTGCGGACCCGACGTGTGCGGCGCCTTGAACGCGAAGTCCGTGTGGCAGCCGGTGCACATGATCTTGGCGTGAGCCGACGCGTCGAGAACGGCACCATCCACGTAGTAGCTGACGAAGCCGTCGCCCATCGGGCGGATGAGGTTGCGGTCGCCGTGGCAGACCATGCAGCCCGACTTGCCGGCCGTGGGCAGGGTGAACTCGAGGTCGTAGTCCTGAGCCCGAGCCACACCCGCCGACAGGGCCGCCACCGCGCCGAGGACGGCGAGCAGCAGCCTTATGCGCCGCGAGTGCTTCAAGTGTTCGGACGCGCCTCTCAGTCGGTGTGCGCCATCGCGGGCTGGGCGTCGTGCTCGTGCGGCTCCTCGTGCCCGTGCCCCTCGTCGCCGTGCTCGGCGTGCGGCTTGTCGAGGAACGCCAGCCCGAAGAAGTTCAGGAACGCCGGGAAGTCCTCGCTGACCGACAGGTACACGTGGATGGTCGTGAAGATGATGAACAGCCAGTTCAGCGTGTAGTGGACGACGCGCGTCCACGCGACGACCAGCGCCAGGTCGCCCACCGCCGCGCCGAGGTTCCAGCCGAGCATCGCCTGCGACAAGGTGTACGGCCCGCCGGGCAGGAAGCCGGTGAGCGGGACGTTCCAGAACTCGAGCAGGGCGAAGCCGGTCAGCGCCTGGAGCGCGAGCATCGGCGCGAAGGCGATGTAGACCGCCTTCTGCATGATGTTGTACTTGTCCAGGTGCGGCTTGCTCTTCTTGATGAACGCGTAGTAGAAGACGACGTTGAACAGGTTCTGGACGTCGCGCTTCGTGATCGCGAACTCCTTGTAGTCACGCCGCTTCGCGTAGAACGCGTACCACAACCTCCAGACGAGGTTGATGGTCACGATGATCATCGCGACGTAGTGGATGACCTGCAGGAAGTCCCGCGTCCAGGTCGCCTTGAGGAAGAAGTGGTCGACGAACCGGATGTACATGCCGGACAGGCCGAGCAGGATCATGCACGCGACGTGCTGGAAGTGAAGGTACTTCGGGAGGAACGGGATCGGCGGCCCCTCGTGGTGCGGCCATTCCCAGTACTTGAAGCGGCGCTTGAAGCGCCCCGTCAGGATGTTCCCGCCCAAGTGGACGACGAGCAGTGCGATCAGCACCACCGCCTCCAGGCTGAAGAACACGACGTCGAGCCATGTGTTGACGCTCGTCAGTACTATCGCCGACACCCCCTGTTCCCTGTCCGGGGCGCGACCGCGCACGGCGCCACCCCCAACGTCACTGCGTACCCCTGCACGTCCCTTGCGCTGCCGCCGGCGTCCCGGCGGCGTCCGCCCGCGTGCCGCCCTCACACGCCGGGAGCGGGCACGCGTCGATGAGGCGCGGACTCCGCCCGCACCTGCGGGTCAGGATACGAATCCGCCCGCGGAGGTGTCAAACGCCTGTTCGTGCTCACACGTCCTCGTATGTGGCCCGGGCGGACCAGTCGAGCGCAGCCCTGAGCAGGAGCATCTCGACCCGCTCGGCCTCCTCCGGATCCACCCGCAACGCGATGCCGCACAGCGCACCGAGGGACTTCGGCGTCGGCACCGGCACCACCTGCACACCCATGTCGCGCAGGAGCGCCTCGGCGTCGAGCGCGCGGTGGGTGGTCGCGAACCCGTACACGACGAACTCGCGCGGTGTGCGCGGGCCGGCTGTCACCCGACGGCCTCGGCGAGCGCCGCCAGCGCCAGATCGATCTGCTCGGGCGTGTTGCCCCACCCGATGCCGAACCTCACGGCGCCCGTGTCGAGTGTCCCGAGCGTGCGATGCGCCGCCGGGGCGCAGTGGAGCCCGGCGCGAACGGCGATCCCGTGTCCGCGGTCGAGCGTGAAGGCGATCTGGTCGGCGTCCATGCGCTCGTGTACCACCGACAGGACCGGCACGCGCTCGACCCCGGGAGCGGGTCCGAGCGCGCGGAAGCCGCCGATCGCGAGCACCCCCTCGTGCAGCCGGCGCACGAGGTCACACTCGAGCGCCCGCTGCGCGTCACCGGCGGAGGCGAGCAGGCGGGCGGCCGCGCCGAGCCCCGCGATACCGGGCGTGTTCGGAGTCCCCGCCTCGTAGCGGTCGGGACGCGCGACCGGCTGGGTCGGGAGTTCGGACGAACCGCCGCCGGTGCCGCCCTGCATGAGCTCCCGGGGCTCGCAGCCCGGCGCGAGGTGGAGCAGGCCGACGCCCTGCGGGCCGAGCAGGCCCTTGTGGCCCGACGCCGCGTACGCGTCAGCGCCGAGGGCCGTCAGGTCGACGGGTAGGTGCCCCGCGGCCTGCGCGCCGTCGACGATCGCGAACGCGTCCGCGGCGTGCGCGACGTCGACGACGTCGCCGACCGGCTGGATCGTCCCGGACACGTTGGACGCGTGCTGGCACACCACCGCCCTGGTGGGCAGCTCGCGCACCGCGGCCTCGACGGCGTCCACATCGATGAGTCCCGTCTCGTCGGCGCCGACCCAGACGACCTCGACGCCCGTGGCGGCCAGCGTGTTCAGCGGACGGACGACGGCGTTGTGCTCCATGGAACACGCGACCACCCGGTCGCCCGGCGCGAGCAGTCCGTGGAGCGCCACGTTGAGCGACTCGGTGGCCCCCGACGTGAACGCGAGGTCCGCGGCGTCGGCGACCCCGAGGAGCCTCGCGCATGCGGCGCGCGAGTCGTGTATGAGCCGGGCGGTCGCCATGGCGAGCGCGTACGCGCCACGTCCGGGGTTGCCGCCGTACGACGCTACAGCCTCACGGAC
>VAUM01000235.1:1619-3132 GCA_005774595.1 Actinomycetota bacterium | reverse complement strand
AAGAAGGTGCGCGCCGGCCCCTGCCGAGCCCGCGCGCACCTTCTTCTGGTGCGCCGAGGAACTCGTGCCCGGCACCGCGCTCTCGGCGCTGTTCGGCCACGCCGGCGGCCGCGTGCCGGTCGCCGACACCGCGCACTGGGCGAGCCAGGTCTGCGCCGGCCTGTCCGCGCTGCACGCGCACCGCGTCGTCCTCGGTGACCTGAGGCCCGAGACGATCGTCGTCACGCCCGAGGGCGACGCGCGCATCACGTGCGTCGCGCCCCCGCGCGGTACCGCGCCCGAGCCCGCCGCCGCCCCCGAGGCCGCGCACTACCTCAACCCCGAGGTGGCCAAGGGCGGCCAGGTCGCGCCCCAGTCGGACATCTACTCGCTCGGCGCCATCATGTACCGGGCCGTCACCGGCTCCGTGCCGTTCGACGCACCGACCGCCGGCGAGGTCGCCACGCTCCACGGGACCGCCCCGGCGGAGCCGCTGCGCCGCATCAATCCGCAGGTCCCGGCCTCGTTCGAGCAGGTCGTCATGCGCGCGCTCGCCAAGGACCCGGCCACGCGCTACGGCTCGGCCGAGGAGCTGCGCCAAGACCTCGAGCGCGTCGCGTCCGGCGGCTCGATCATGGGCCGCGGGGCTCCGATGATCACGATGCAGATGCCGCTCGTGGACGAGGGCCCGCGCCGTCCGCGCCGCAAGGCCGGGCCGTGGGTGTGGGTCACCGCGTCGATCGCTGCGCTGTTCCTGCTCGGCGCCGTCGGTGCGTGGGCGTTCACCTACTTCTCGAAGCCGGTCGTGCCCGACGTCTCGAACATGACCGAGACCGAGGCGGCCGCGGTGTTCCAGGAGGCCGGGCTGCTGCTCGGCGCCGTGGACTACCGCTCGCCGGTGCCGTCGGGCGCCACGACCGGCTCGATCCTCGGCCAGGATCCGCCCGCTGGGCAACGCGTGGCCGGCGGCAGCCTCGTCAACATCATCATCGCGGGCGCGAAGACCGTGCCGGTGCCCGGTGTCATCGGCATGACGCAGACCGACGCGATCGCCGCGATCCAGCGCGCGGGGTTCACGCTCGGCAGCGTCACCACGACCGCCGGCACGCTGGCCGACAAGGACAAGGTCGTCTCGCAGACGCCGGCGGGCGCGGTCGAGCTCGCCGAGGGCACGGTGGCGAGGGAGCTGTACGGCGAGGCCGTCGTGCACGAGCGGCACCGCCATCGCTACGAGGTCAACAACCATCTGCGGCCGCAACTCGTGGACGCCGGGCTCGTCGTCTCGGGCACCGTCTACGAGGGGAGGCTCGTCGAGATCGTCGAGCTACCCGATCACCCATGGTTCGTCGCCAGCCAGTTCCACCCGGAGTTCAAGTCGCGGCCCGTGCGGCCGGCGCCGCTCTTCCGCGAATTCGTAGGTGCCGCACGCGAGCGTGCCGTCGAGCGCGACGGCGTCGCTCTACGCGCCGCGGGCTGAGCCGCGCTGCACAGGGCGTGCCCCTCAGCTCCGCTTGCGTGCGACGAACGCTGAGAG
>VAUM01000235.1:0-1609 GCA_005774595.1 Actinomycetota bacterium | reverse complement strand
CATCAGCGATCTCGTCTCCACCCGCCGTGCGCACGTCCAGGTGTGTAGAAGCGACAGCCCTTCGCCCACGCAGGCCGGCGCCGAGCGCGCGCTCAGGGCCGCCGGGTTCGAGGTCACGGTCCAACAGGAGGCCAGCGCGCTGACCACCGCCGGCACCGTCACCAAGCAGATCCCTGAGGCGGGGACGAACGCGGTGAAGGGCAGCAAGGTCACGATCTACGTGGCGACCGGCAAGGCCACGGTGCCGAACGTCATCGGCAAGAGCAAGGCGGTCGCGACCAGCGAGCTGCAGTCGCTCGGTCTTCGCGTGACGGTGGTGTCGATCGTCCACTCCTCGACCGTGGGGGTCGTGTTCGAACAGAGCCCGTCGTCCGGAACCTCCGTGGACCGCAACTCCCTCGTGACGATAAAGGTGGCCAAGTGACGCGGACGCCCCGGTACCTCCTCGCGACCGCCCTGCTTGCCGCCGCCGTCGCGCCGGCCGTCCCCGCTCAGGCGCGCGTGAGCGCGGCCGGGCCGGCCGCCGCCGCACCACGGGCGCTCGCGGCCACCGCCACCGCGGACGTCTACGAGGCCGGCGCCGGCGACGACACGTCCGCGACCGCGCGCGCGATCGCGCTGCCGGGCTACGGCGCGGGCGTCATGTACGAGGCGCACACGTTCGACGTCGCGGACGCCGTCACCGGTGACGAGGACTGGATCTCGTTCACGGTCACGGACGCCGAGGCGGACGCCGGATACGTGGTGATGATCGAGGCGTCGGCCGATACGCCGGGCGTGCGCCCGGTCGTGGAGGTGTACGCGCCCGGTGCGGCGCCGACGGCGCCGACGGCACTGGACGGCGTCACCGATCCGGCCGCCGCGGCGGCGTCGCAGGTCGCGCCGTGGCTGGTGCGCGGCGGGGCCACGCTCGAGTTCCGCCCGTCGAGCGCCCTTCCCGGCGACTCGGCGACCTATCGCGCCCGCATCCGTCCGGCGTTCGCCGCCGGTACCGGCTTCGGCGACGCCGCCGGCGCGTACCGGCTGCGGGCCAAGTTCGGCATGACGACGCGGCTCGCCGGCCCGGACCGGCACGCGACCGCCGCCCGCATCAGCTTCGAGCGCTTCGCCGACGGCTCGCTGGACGGCAGCGCCGCGGTCGTCGTCAACGGGCTCGCGTTCCCCGACGCGATGGCGGGCGCCACGCTCGCCGGCGCGCTCGGCTGCCCGCTGCTCACGACCGATCCGAAAGCGCTCTCGGCGTCCACGCGCACCGAGCTGCGGCGGCTCGGCGTGGACACCGTCTACCTGCTCGGCGGCACCGGCGCGGTCACCCCGGCCGTGCAGACTGCGCTGGCCGGCATGGGGCTGTCCGTGCGCCGCATCGCGGGCCTCGACCGCTTCGCGACCGCCGCGGCCATCGCGCGCGCGGCCGACGCGAGCGCGGCCGCGGGGACCGCTCCGCTCGCGTTCGTCGCGAGCGGCCGCGCGTTCCCCGACGCGCTGTCGGCGTCCGCGGTGGCCGCGCACTCGGCGGCACCCGTGCTCCTGACCGAGCCCGGGCGGCTGGCCACCGCCACCGCCGAGGCGCTCGCCGACCCGGCGCTCGGCATCACTGACGTGGTGAGCG
>VAUM01000234.1 GCA_005774595.1 Actinomycetota bacterium | reverse complement strand
CCCCGCGGCGCTCGCCTCGACGCAGCGGGTGTGCGCCTCGGTCAACGTGGCGTCCACCCGCGCGGGCATCAACGTCGATGCCGTCCTGCGCATGGCCGAGGTCGTGAAGGCGACCGCCGAGGCCACCGCGGACCGCGACTCCATCGGCTGTGCCAAGCTCGTTGTCTTCTGCAACATGGTCGAGGACAACCCGTTCATGGCCGGCGCGGTGCACGGCGCCGGCGAGGCCGACGCCGTCGTCAACGTGGGCATCTCGGGTCCGGGCGTCGTGCGCGCGGTCGTCTCGCGCCTGCCGGGCGATGCGGACCTCACCGCGGTGGCGGAGGCCGTCAAGGCGACGTCGTTCAAGATCACGCGCGTGGGTGAGCTCATCGCGCGCGAGACGGCGAAGCGGCTCGGCGTGTCGATGGGCATCGTCGACCTCTCGCTCGCGCCCACCCCCGCCGAGGGCGACTCCGTGGCTGGGATCCTCGAGGCTATGGGCCTGGAGCGCTGCGGCGGGCCGGGCACCACGATGGCGCTCGCCCTGCTCAACGACGCCGTCAAGAAGGGCGGCGCGATGGGCACGAGTTCGACCGGCGGGCTGTCGGGCGCGTTCATCCCCGTCTCGGAGGATGCGGGCATGATCCGCGCCGCCCGAGAGGGCGTGCTCACCATCGAGAAGCTCGAGGCGATGACGAGCGTCTGCTCGGTGGGCCTCGACATGATCGCGCTGCCGGGCGACACGAGCGCCGAGACGATCGCCGGCATCATCGGCGACGTGTGCGCGATCGGCGTCGTCAACGACAAGACGACCGCGGCGCGGCTCATACCGGCGGCGGGCAAGGGCGTGGGCGACACCGTGTCGTTCGGCGGCCTGCTCGGTGAAGCGCCGGTGATGGCGGTCGGGACGACGTCGGCGGCAGGACTCGTACGCCGGGGCGGACGCTTCCCCGCGCCGCTGCGCGGCCTGAAGAACTGAGGCCGCCGCCTAGATCCCGACGGCCTCGCGGAACTCCTTGACCTGGCGGCGGGCCACGGGGATCTGCGTCTCGTCGCGGTCCGCGGCGACCACGACGTAGCCGCCCTCGCCGCGCACGATCTCCTTGACCTTGTTCAGGTTCACCATGTAGCTGCGGTGCACGCGCGCGAACGGTTCCCGCCCGAGCCGCTGCTCGAGGTCGGTGAGCGTCAGGTCGACGAGGTACTGGTTCTCGTAGGTGTGCACGTAGGTCGACTTGTTGCGCGCCGAGATGAAGACGATCTCGTCGAGCGACAGCAGTACCGTCCTGCCGCCTTTGCGCACCGCGAGCTTGCGGAACTCGGTCTCGCCTGCCGCGTGTGCCGCGGCCGAGACCGCGCGGCGGCCCTTCACGAGCCCGCGTACCCGCGCCGAGAGTTCGAGCAGGTTGAACGGCTTGGTCACGTACTGCTGAACGCCCTGTTTGAACGCAAGGATCTTCGCGAGGTCCTGCGTCTTGGCGGTCAGCATGATGACGGGGATGTCGGCGGTGATGGGGTCGTTGCGGATCTCCATCAGCGCCATCCAGCCGTCGACACGCGGCATCATGATGTCGAGGATGACGACGTCGATCGGCTCGGCGCGGAGCACGTCGAGCGCCTCGCCGCCGTCGCCGGCGCCGTGGACGCGCATGCCGTCGGTCTCGAGCCCGAGGCGCACCATCTCGACCACGGCGGCATCGTCGTCGACGATGAGCACGCAGATCGGGTGTTCGGGGCTCTCGTTGGGTCTCGTGTCCATCGCCGTCTCAAAGACCGCCCCTGAGGGGGCGGCTGCCGGTACGCTCACACTCCGGATATTACCGTACGTCGCCCGATTCTACCGCGCTGTCGGGAGAGCGGAGCCTATCGTCCATGGCGCGCGCGGCCTTCTTCCCCGCCCCCATCGCCAGGATGACCGTAGCCGCGCCGGTCACGATGTCTCCTCCGGCGTAGACGCCGGGCAGGCTCGTGGCGCCGTCCTCGTCCGCGGCGACGTAGCCGCGCGCGGTCAGCTCGACCCCGGGCGCGGCAGCCTTGAGCAGCGGATGCGCGCGTGTGCCGACTGCCGGGATGACGGTATCGCACTCGATCTCGAAGTCGCTGCCGAGCACGCAGACCGGCGCGCGGCGGCCGGACTCGTCGGGCTCGCCGAGCTCCATGCGCTGCGCGACGAACCCGGTCACCCAGCCGTCGTGTCCGCGGACCTCGACCGGCGAACAGAGCAGCTCGAAGCGCACGCCCTCCTGCTTGGCGTGCTCGACCTCCTCGACGCGCGCGGGCATCTCCGCCTCCGTACGGCGGTACGCGAGCACCACCTCCTCGGCGCCGAGGCGCAGCGCCGTGCGCGCCGCGTCCATCGCGACGTTCCCGCCGCCTACCACGACCACGCGCCGCCCGCGCCACACGGGCGTGTCCGAGTGCGGGAACTCGTGCGCTCGCATCAGGTTCACGCGCGTGAGGAACTCGTTGGCCGAGTACACGCCGTTCAGGTTCTCCCCGGGCACACCGAGGAACACCGGCAGGCCCGCGCCCACGCCGTAGAAGACCGCGTCGAAACCCTCGGCGCGCAGGTCGTCGAGGGTGTAGGTCGCGCCGACGACCGAGTCGCAGCGGATCTCGACTCCGGCGGCCTCGAGCATCCCGACCTCGGCGGCGACGATACGTGCGGGCAGGCGGAACTCCGGGATGCCGTAGCTGAGCACGCCGCCCGGGGCGTGGAGCGACTCGAAGACCGTCACCCCGTGGCCGAGCCGCCGCAGCTCGCCCGCGCACGCGAGCCCCGCCGGGCCCGAACCGACGACGGCGCAGCGGAAGCCGGAGTCCTCGCCAACTTCCGGCAGGCAGCGATGCTCGAGGTCGCACGCGATGTCACGGTCGCCGAGGAAGCGCTCGAGCCAGCCGATGGCGACCGGCTGGCCCTTCTTCGCGAGCACGCACGCGGCCTCGCACTGCGTCTCTTGCGGGCAGACGCGCCCGCACACCGACGGCAGGGCGTTTCGCTGCTTGATGACCTCCACGCCCCCGCGATGGTCGCCGGCGGTGATCCGCGCGATGAAGGACTTGATGTCGATCTGCACCGGGCAGCCCTCGATGCAGGTCGCGTTGCGGCACTGCAGGCAGCGCGCCGCCTCGGCGAGCGCATCGTCCTCCGAGTACCCGAGGTTGACCTCGTCGAAGTCGGAGGCCCGCT
>VAUM01000233.1 GCA_005774595.1 Actinomycetota bacterium | reverse complement strand
GACCGGGACGTGAGACGAGGTTGTCGTCGAGCGTGACCACCCGACCGGCCTTGACGGCCGCGAGCTGGGAGTAGCCGGCGCGCTTCGCCACGTCGGCCGGGTCGCTCATCGAACCCTTCGTGGCGAGGTAGACCGCCGGGTCGTCCTTGAGCAACTGCTCGACCGAGTAGCCCACGTAGCCGGGCTGCGTGACGACGTTGCGCCCGCCGGCAGCGGTGATGAGCTCGTCCATGAGCGTGCCCGTGCCCACGGTGAACAGCGGATCCTGCGCGATCTCGATGAAGCACGGCACCGGCTCCGCCGCGCCGAGCTTCGCCCGCAGCGCGGCGAGGTCGGACTGCATGCCGGCGATGAGCTCCTCGCCCGCACCGGCATCGCCGAGCACCACCGCCACGTCGACGACCGAGCGGTAGAGGCCTTCGAGCGACTGTGGGTCGACCACGACGACGACCGCGCCGGCCTCCTCGAGCTTGGAGACCACGTCGGCCTGCACGCCGCTCGTGGCGAACACCACATCCGGGTCGGCCGCAGCGATCGCCTCGACGTTGGGCTGGGCGAAGTCGCCGACCTTGGCGATCTCGGCGACCTCGGGCGGGTAGTCGCAGAAGGTCGTCACGCCGACGAGGCGGTCGATCGCGCCGAGCGCACAGACGATCTCGGTGTTCGCAGGCGCGAGCGAGACGACGCGCTCGGGCTTCGCCGGGACGGTCACAGTGCGCGAGGCGTCGTCGGTGATGGTGACGGGGTATGTGACCTCGGGCGCAGGCTCGGGCGCGACGACCGACTGCTGCGGTGTCGCGGTCTTCGGCTTGCAGCCGGCAGCGGCGCCTGCAGCGGCGAGCAGACCGGCCGCGAGCGCGGCGGCAACGGCGATGCGGACGATACGGGTGGTGCGAAGGGTGCGGGTGGTGCGCATGATGCTCTCCTCTCGTCGTCGCGGCCCCGGAAACACGAAGGCCCGCCATCTTGGGCGGGTCCTCGGGAGTCCGGGTGGTCGGGACGCCGGCGAGCCGGCATCGCGATTCAGGCCCCTTCTCCTCGAAGGCCGCGTCGCGCATCCCGGGCAGGTCTCCTGACTTCACGCTCGCATAGACGCGGCGCTTCACAGTGGCGGGTCCGTGCCGGATTCTCACCGGCTTCCCTATTCTCCCGCTTCCAAGCGGGCACCCGGGACGCATGTTCGGTTGTCAGTGGGGGCACTGTAGCACACGCCTCTGTCGACGCAAGCGCTGCACTGCGGACGCGCGGGCGTCGCCCTAGAACAGGTCCTGCAGCCCCGCGAGCGACTCGCCGGCGTGCTCGAGCGCCCAGTCCTCGAGCGACAGGTACAGCGTCGGGTTGAACACGAGCCCCATGTGCACCGTCAGGTCGACGAGCTCCTCGAGCAGCCCGGAGCGCTCCATGAGCAGGTCGACCGCGCGCGGGTTCACGCGATCCTCGCCGTTGCCCTGCGGCGCGAGGAAGACGCGCTCGGCACCGTCGCCGAGAACGATGTCGAAGAGCAGGTTGCCCTCGGCGAGCACGAAGACCAGGCAGCCGTCGGGGCCGACCGGCTTCACGTAACTGCCGCGCTCCTTCGCGTAGCCGGAGATCTGCGCGAGCGCGGGCGCCTCGACCCGGATCGAGCACGGGGGCACGGGCACCTCGGCGATGACCTCGCGCAGGTTCGCGAGCGATACGAGCGTGCGCTCGGGCAGGACGTCGTGCAGGCCCGCCAGCGCGAGGTCGGCCTCGGCGACGGAGCGCGCGGCAAGGAAGACGCGCATCATGTCGCGGCAGTCGCCCTCGTACAGCAAGCGCAGCTTGTCGAGCTCTCGGACTGTGGTGATCACGTCGGGTCTCGCCTCATCATCGGGCGGTGGTCGTCTGCAAGTGATGTATCGGCACCGCCGGGCCTCGCGATGAGCACCCGGCGACGAACGGCACGGTGCTAGAGTGGGCGGCGGGCGGCGACGGGAGCGAGCTAGGCGATGTGCCGGTTCTGCGCACAGCACGGCGACGGCAAGCGGTGGTACCTGGAGGCGTCGAACTACGCCACCGAGCTGCTCGACGAGGCGGACCGCCGAGGGTACATGGTGCGCTTCCTCCGCGACTTCGACCGCAACCGCCGGCGCGTGCTGACCGCCTGCGAGCTGGCCGAGAAGGTCCCCGCGCCGCTGGCGAAGGCCGGCAAGGAGCGCTTCGCCCGGCACATGCGGGAGCACCACTTCGGCCAGCCGGTGCCACTGGAGCAGTGCGAGGCGATCTTCGACACCGCGACCTGCATCGTGAACCTCCCCTGCCCGTGCCGCACCTTCGCCGGCAAGTCCGAGGAGGGCTTCTGCCTCGCGATCACCGTCGCGCCCGTCGAGGACCTGCTGCGCGAGGGCATGGCCGGCTACGGCGACGGCCCCGACACGCTCGCCTTCACCCGCCTGGACAAGGCCGAAGCGATGGCGCTCCTGCGGCGCGCCGAGGAACGCGGGCTGATGCACTCGGTGTGGACCTTCGAGACGCCGTTCATCGGCGCGATCTGCAACTGCGACCTGGCCAGCGGCTGCATGGCGATGACGCTGACCGTCGGCCACGGTGCGAAACTCATGTGGCGCGGCGAGGACGTCGCGGTGCTCGACACGACTGCGTGCACCGGCTGCGGCGCGTGCGTGCGGCGCTGCCCGTTCGCCGCGATCGACCGGCCCGCGTCGAAGGGCGCGCCGGCGGTGCTGCGTCAGGCCGACTGCTGGGGGTGCGGGGTGTGCCGCTCGGCGTGCGCGAGCGAGGCGCTCTCGCTGGTCGAGCGGGCGGCGGTGCCGGCGGTCGCGGGCGTCTGGTAGCGTCCGGGCGCTCGGGCGCGCGTCAGGCGGCGGGCGCGTCCGGGGACGCGTGCCACGCGACGATCGCATCGCGCAGGGCCCACACGACAAGTCCGGCCGCCACGCCCCAGCACGCCACCATCCCGACGAACGGGCCCTTGACCTCCCAGCCCGAGTGCAGGACCGGGTTGTCGGGGTGCATGAGGTTCGGCGCGGCGAGCAGCAACCCCCAGAACGCGACGACGAACCCGGCGTCGAGCGCCGCGGTCACGAGCGAGCGGTCGGCCAGGTGCTGGGCGACGAGCACGACCGCCGCGGCGATCAGGATCCAGAACGCCGCCTGCAGCCGCGGCTCCGACCAGTTGATGGCGCCCCACGCCAGCTTGCTCGACAGAACGCCGA
>VAUM01000232.1 GCA_005774595.1 Actinomycetota bacterium | reverse complement strand
GTCGCTCGCGACGTCCTCCGCGAGCACCCGTCCGAGCGCCTCGGCGAGCGGCACCCGCTCGCCTTCGAGCACGCGCGCGCGCGCGAGCACGAGGTCCCGGGCCTGCTCGACCGTCAGCACGTCGCTCATCGGCCGTCCTCCCCCATGCCCGTGATGCGGCGCGGGTGCGTGAACACGGTCATCCTGCCACCGCGCGCATAGCCCGCGAGCGTGATGCCGAGCTCGGCCGCGATCTCGGCCGCCAGGTCGGTGACGGCCGTGCGCGACACGACGATCGGCACGCGGGCCTTGGCGGCCTTGACCGCCATCTCATAGCTGATGCGGCCCGTGGTCACGAGCACGGCGCCGGCGGTGTCGATGCGGTCGAGCCACGCGCGGCCGAGCAGCTTGTCGAGCGCGTTGTGCCGGCCGACGTCCTCGCGCACGACGCGCACCTCGCCGTCGATGCCGAGCCCGCAGGCGTGCGTGCCACCCCGGTCGCGGTACTGCTCGGCTGCGCGCGCGAGCTGGCCGACGAGATCGTAGACCTCCCCGGCGGAGACGGTGGCGTCGCTCGCGACCGCCGCGAGCCCGCGGGCGTGCCCGAGGGAGGTGAAGGTGACGCCCTTGCCACAGCCGCTCGTCACATACCGGGTACGGAAGACCATGTCGTCGGGCACGGACTCGCGGGTGGTGACGTAGACGAGGCCGCGCTTGCGGTCGACGTCGACCGACCGGAGAGCGTCGCGGTCGGCGATGAGCCCCTCGGACAGCAGGAAGCCGCAGGCGAGTTCCTCGAGGTCGGCGGGGGTCGCCTGCACCGTCGCGACCTCGACGTCGTTCATGTAGACCGTCACGGGATGCTCGGACGGCAGCCCGCGATGCCCGTTGTGCGGCATCACGGTGACGCGCACGGCCTCGGGAGCGCCCTCGCCCGGGCCGGGATCGCGTGCCTCAGCGAGCTCCTCGGGGGTGTTCACGTTGACGAGCGAGCGCAGCTCCGGGTCCAGCGCGCGCAGTGCGTCGACCGGGACCTCGGCAACGGGCACCTCGGCGAAGATGGCGACGAGCCGTCGGCGGCTGCCCGCGAGCGCCCGCCGCGCGGGTCCGAGGCAGTCGCGGTGGTAGAGCGCGAGCAGCGGCTCGGGCCCCTTGTCGGAGACCGGGACGACGATGCGAGCGTCGCCGCGGGCGTCCCACAGCGCGCGCACGACCGCCGGCTCGAGCCACGGCATGTCGGCGGCTACGGCCAGCACCCAGTCGTCCTCGGTCGCGGCCAGCGCGGTGGCGAGCCCGCCGAGAGGCCCTTGGTACGCGACCTCGTCGGGGAGCACTCGGACACCTTCAGGCAGGCCGGCGCACTCGAGCGCGTCGGGGCGGTTCGTCACCACGACGGTGTGTGCGCACACGGCCGCCACGGTCTCGGCGACGCGCGTGACGAGCGCCTCGCCCTCGAACGGGATGAGCGTCTTGTCGACCCCCATGCGCATGCTCCGCCCGCCGGCGAGCACGGCGGCGGTGATGGGGAGCGTGGACGCGGGTCCGGTCACGGTCTGGGGCCTCTCGAGAGCAGTCCGATGATTGTAGCGCGCCGGCGGGTCAGGCCGTCGCGCGGTCCTGCCTCACCCGGACCGCCGTGGCCTTGATGAGCGCGAGCACCCGCGAGTCGCGAGCGAGCGCCAGATCGAGCGCGGAGGCGCGCGACACCGTCGCCGCGAACCGCACCCCGCCGGCCTGCAGCGCGAGCCTCACGACGCCGCCGCGTGGCTCGAGGTCGACCACGCGCATGACGATGCGGTTGCGAGCGGAAGACGCCGGCAGATCCGCTCCGCTGTCGAACAGCATCACGTCCTCGGGTCGAACGCCGACGAGGACCGCCGTCCCCGGGGGGAGATCCGACACCGCGTACAGGTCGACGCCGTCGCAGGCCACGCGCACGAGCCCGTTGTCGCTCTCGGCCACCGTGCCTCGCGCGGCGGGCTCGACGCCGAGGAACCTCGCCGACCACTCATCCGCGGCCAGGCCCATCACGTCGGCGGTCACACCCTCCGACATCACGTGGCCATCCCTCATCACGACCACGCGGCCCGCGACGGTCATCGCCTCGTCCTGGTCGTGGGTGACGTACAGAACGGTGGACCGCGTGTTCGCGAACAGCTCGGCGAACTCGCGTGCGACCCGGTGCTTGAGGACCGGATCCAGCGAGGCGAGCGGCTCGTCGAGCAACAGGATCTGCGGTTCGAGCACGAGCGCGCGCGCCAGCGCCACACGCTGCGCCTCGCCGCCCGACAGCGTCAGTGCCGACCGCTGCTCCCACCCCGCGAGGCCGACGCGCTCGAGCGCGCCGGCGACGCGGCGCTCCCGTTCGGACGCCACGACGCCGCGGAGCCGCAGCCCGTACGCGACGTTCGCGCCGACCGTGCCCTTGAACAGGAACGGCCTCTGGAACACCGCTGACGTCCGCAGTCTGGCATCACGGTCGCGCGTGCCGACGAGCCGGCCGTCGAACTCGACCGTCCCCGCGTCCGGCCGCTCCAGCAGGCCGACAATGCCGAGGAGTGTCGACTTGCCCGCGCCGGACGGCCCGAGCACCGCCGTCACCTGGCCAGCAGGCAGTGAGAGTGACGGGACCTCGAGCACGACTCGTCCCCGGTGCGCGCGCCGCAGGCCCGTCGCGCGGACCTCTATGCCGACCCTCTCGCTCATCGATAGTACCGGTCCGCCGAGCCTTGGAACGCGGTGATGACGACGTTCACGGCGACGACGAGGGACATCAGCACGGCCCCGAGCGCGAGCGCCGGCCCGTAGCGGCCCATGCGGGTGAACTGGACGATCGCGGTCGTCATGACGCGCGTGTCACCGGCGAGGTTCCCGCCCACCATCATGACGGCCCCGACCTCCGAGATCACGGCGCCGAACCCGGCCGCGACCGCCGCCGCTAGGCCGAGACGGGCCTCGGACAGCGTGAGCCACGCTTCCTGCGGCGCCGACGCCCCAAGGGAGCGCGCCTGCAGCCGCAGCTCCCTCGGGACCGATCGGACGGCGGCCGCGGTGACCGCCATGACCACCGGCAGTGCGATGACGACCTGCGCGATGACCATGGCGGGCCGCGAGTAGAGCAGTTCGAGCCCTCCGAGCGGGCCTCGGCGCGACAGCGTCATCGCCACGACGAGCCCGACGACGACGGGCGGCAGGCCCCTGCCCGCGTTCGCGAGCGTC
>VAUM01000231.1 GCA_005774595.1 Actinomycetota bacterium | reverse complement strand
GTCCCGCATCCGTCCGGGAACGCCTCATGCGCCGCCACGACCGCCGTGTCGTAGCGGTTGGCTCCCGCGAGCCGCTCCACCGCCGGCGTGGTGCTCGCCAGTGCTGCGGACGCGGCCCCCATCGCCAGCACCAGCGCGACCGCCAGCCACAGCTTTCTCACGTTCCCCCCCGCCTTTCGCCCGATGATCCCGCCCATAATCCGCCAGCACCGCGCTTGGCACAACTCCGCCCATCGGCTCGTCGGGTACGATGCTCCCGTGCCCTCGGACGCCGACACCCATGAAGCGATGCAGCGCATGCTCGATGCGCTGTACGCGAACGCGGGCGCGGTCGAGCGCCTCGACGTGGTCGTGCGGGCCGAGACGCTCGAACTGCCGGAGGTCGCGCTGGGCATCGTCGCGCTGCTGCCGCCCGGACGCTACACGCGCGCGCGTCTGTGCGACCAGCTGAACTCGGCGATCACGGCGCACGGCTTCGGCGGCGTCATCGGGACGGTGGAGTAGCCGTATGCCCGAGGATCCGCACGCACCCGCGCCTCCGGACACGCCGAGCCACGACGTCCCCGACCGCATCGACGCCCCGACCGCCTCCGCCGACGCCGAGGCGATCCCCACCGGCATACGCCGGGCCGAGCACGCCGCCGGCATCACGACCCTCGCCTCGTTCGCCGAGCGCGACTTCCGCTGGTTCTGGACGGGCGCGTTCCTGTCGAACGTGGGCACCTGGATGCAGACCGCGGCTCTCGGGTGGCTCGTCTTCGCGCTGACGAACGACGAGCTCGCACTCGGCCTGGTGAACTTCGCCTCGGGCGTGCCAGTCTTCCTGTTCATCCTGTTCGCCGGCGCCGCCGCCGACCGCCTCGACAGGCGCAAGCTGCTCATCTGGATGCAATGGCCCATGCTGCTTCAGGCGCTCGCGCTCGGCGTGCTGACCACGACCGGCCACGTCACGATGGCGTGGGTCTACGCGCTGTCGGTCTTCGGCGGCATCTTCACGGCGTTCATGTTCCCCGCCTGGCAGGCCGCCATCCCCGACCTCGTGCCGAAGCGGCTGCTGCTCAACGCGATCTCGCTGAACGCGGCGCAGTTCAACGGCGCGCGGTTCGTCGGGCCGCTGATCGCGGGCTGGGTGTTCCTGCTGTTCGCCAAGGACGCGTCGGCCGGCAGCGCCGCGGTCTTCTACACCAACGCCGCGTCGTTCCTCGCCGTCATCGGGGCGCTCTCGGTGATCCGGCCCTGCCAGACGGAGCGCCCGCACGACGAGGGCGGTGTGCTCCAGCGACTCGGCGCCGGCATCCGCTACGCGTGGTCGACGCCGGTCGTGCGCGTCCTGCTCGTCACACAGGCCTTCCTGACTCTGTTCGGGATGCCGATCACGGCGCTGCTCCCGTCGCTGGCGAAGGAGACGCTGGGCCAGGGGCAGGTCGGCTACTCCGTCCTGCTCGCCTGTAGCGGGGCCGGCGCGCTCACGGGCGCGCTGCTGATGGCGTCGCTGAAGCCGACGGTGCGCCGCGAGCGGATCATCGTCACGGCGGTCCCGGCGCTCGGACTGCTGACCCTCGGGATCGCGCTGTCCAGAACCGTGTGGGCGACCGGCGTGCTGCTCTACGTCGCCGGCATCGCGTTCCTGTCGGCGGTGTCGACCGTGAACACCTCGCTCCAGTCCACGGTGCCGCCGCAGCTGCGCGGGAGGGTGATGTCGCTGTTCGTGCTCTCGTTCATCGGCATCATGCCGTTCGGCGCGCTCGCGTTCGGCGCACTCGGGCGCGCGCAGGGCACGCCGTTCGCACTGGGCGCAGGAGCCGCGGTGCTGACACTCTACGGCGCGGCGCTCGCGCTGCGGCCGAGGGCGGTCGCGACAGCCGCCTGAGCGCAGTGCCCTTGGCGCGCCTACCCGAACCGGCCGGTGATGTACGCCTCGGTGCGGGGGTCGACGGGATTCGTGAAGATCGCGCTCGTCTCCCCGGCCTCGACGAGGCCTGCGGGCCGGTCCATGCGCTCGCGCAGCATGAACGCGGTGCGGTCGGACACGCGCGCAGCCTGGCCCATGTTGTGCGTCACGATCACGATGGTGACCGTCTCCTTGAGTTCGGCGATGGTGTCCTCGATCTGCTGCGTCGAGATCGGGTCGAGCGCCGAGGCGGGCTCGTCCATGAGCAGTACCTCGGGGCCAGTGGCCAGTGCGCGGGCGATGCAGAGACGCTGCTGCTGCCCACCGGAGAGTTCGAACGCGTGCTTGCGGAGCACATCCTTGACCTCGGTCCACAGCGCCGCGCGACGCAGCGACTCCTCAACGATCGCGTCGAGCGCCGAACGCGACCGGATGCCCTTCGTGCGGGGGCCGTACGCGACGTTGTCGTAGATCGACATCGGGAACGGGTTGGGGCGCTGGAACACCTGCCCGACGCGCATGCGCAGGTCGACCGGGTCGTAGTCGCGTGCGTAGACGTCCTCGCCGTCGAGCAGGACCATCCCGCCGACGCGCACGTCGCCGAGCTCCTCGTTCATGCGGTTCAGGCAGCGCAGCAGCGTCGACTTGCCGCAACCCGAGGGGCCGATGAGCGCAGTGACGGCACGTGGCTCGATGGCCATCGTCACGCCAGCGACCGCCGTCTCGCGGCCGTACGCCACCGACACGTCGGCCAGCCGGAACGAACCGGTGACCGGGAGCGCCTCGACAACCGGCACGGTCACAGCATCTTCGGCCCTCAGCACCATCGGCATCTCCGCCACAGCCACTCCGTTCATCGTCACCACGACACCTTCCTGCGCTGCCTCGCGCGCCATGCGGCCGCGAGCACGTTGAGCGACGTCACCCCGAACACGAGCACGAACGCCGTCCCCCACACCACGTCGGGCGCGGGCTTGACCGCCTGCGTCGCCATGATGAACAGGTGGTACGGCAGGGCCATGACCGGGTCCATGAGCGACCCCGGCACGGGCCCGAAGAAGACCACCGCGGTGAGCATGATCGGCGCGGTCTCACCGGCCGCGCGCGCCAGGCCAAGGATCGAGCCGGTCACGATGCCGGGTGCGGCGGCCGGCAGCACGACGCGGCCGATGGTGCGTAGCCGCGTCGCCCCCAGCGCGAGCGAGGCGAGGCGCAGGTCGGACGGGATCTGCCGCAGCGCCTCCTCGGTGGCGGTGATGATCACCGGCAGCGTCAGGCACGCGAGCGTGAGCGACCCCGCGAGGACCGACTTGCGCA
>VAUM01000230.1 GCA_005774595.1 Actinomycetota bacterium | reverse complement strand
ACGACCTCGGCGACCCCTGTCAGGCGCCGGAAGAAGACGGTCCACGCGGTGGACCGCAGTGCCGCGTAGATCGCGTTGGGCAGCAGCATCACGAGTGCGAGCAGGAGGATGAGCGCCGCGGACATGGGTAGGTTGCCAGCCATGAACGCTACGCCTGCCGGCAACACGAAGCCGACGGCGATCACGGCAGCGAGCATCCCGTAGATGATGCCGACGAGCATCAGCGCCAGCCACATGCCGAAGACCTGCTTCCAACGCGCCTTGAAGGCGCCCCACGCCGCACCGATCGCGGCGAATGAGGGGCGATCCTCAAGGATCCCGTACCGCAATGCGAGCAGGTACACGGAACCGACGACAAACGCAAGCACGAAGGTGAGTGGGATCGCGATCGCGAAGACCCCGCAGACCATGGCGACTCCGCCCAGCGCTGCAGTGACGGGGTCCCCGTCACTCGTCATCGCAGGTATGAAGCTGATGATCGTCGCTGCCACGAGAGCACCGATCAAGACAGCGAAGGGTAGTGTGAGCACCAATTGGATGAGCAAGGTGCGACCCCAGTATCGGAAGCCGATCGCCCAACCCTCACTGCCGAGGACCGGACGGTCCTGATCTGCCTCCGAGGCGAGCTTCACCAGCCCGCCCTGCGCCGCGATAGAGATGACCCATAGCGCGAAACCTGCGACGCTCATGATGAGTACCACGGCAACCGCGATTCCAAGGTTGTCCGTGAACCACCGCACGAACGCGTCAGCACCACGCTCGACCTGACGCTCGAGCCCCGACAGGTCGCCCGAGATGGTACCCGAGTCCCCTTGGGCCCCGCTACCGCTGAAGCTGCCGCTGATTCCACCCGCGAACAGGCCGAACAGCCACAGCACCCGGTACTTCCAGGTGATCTGCCACGACCGCTTGATGATTCCGGCGTAGTCCACCGTCAGCCTCCCTACCTACCGCTCTCCGGGCGGCTCAGGCTCCTGCGGCGTCGCAAGTGGTCCCGTCTCGCCTTCGGCAGGGGTCGGCATAGGCGGCTCGAGCGGGGAAGTGCCAACCGCCGTCTCGGCTTGAGGCGGGGACATGCGAGCCTCCGCGAATCCGGCGGGCATGGCCACAGGCGCGGGCTGGATCAGACCCATCTCCGCGCCAGTCGCATCCCTCCAGAAGACACTCCACGCGGTGTACTGGAGCAGACTGACGCCGGCGCCGGCCGCGACACTGAGAAGGTACCCGGCCACGTACATGATCCACGAGACAGCGGCGAGTGCCGCAATCTCGGAATCGATGCCGAGTTGAGCCGGCACCATCACGATCCGAGTGGCGAGCGAGACGGCGATGCTGATCCCGAAGAACGCCAGCGAGAGAAGCATGGCGCGCTTGGGCATCGCTCGTAGTGTGGACAGACCGGTGCTGAGGCTCACCCCGCTCGGCATGTCCCCCAGAAGTGCGTAGCGAATGCTGAGCGCCTCCCAGCACTGCATGAAAAGCATGCTCGCGAGGAACACCACATACACGAGCGAGCTGCCGCAGCACCCGACGGCACCCGCCACGAACCCCATGGAGTCACCGCCGTCGCCGACGGCCCCGATGCCTACCGCACCCAGCGCGAATACTGCCAAGAATGCGCAGGCGATCAGCAGGTTGATTGCCCCGATGCCCAGACCGACCAGCACGGTTCTGCCCCACGAACCGAGGCCCTTGCGCCATCCGTCCGAGAACCGCGCCGGGCGACCGCAGCCGACTTCGTCGGAAAGGTACACGAGCCCCGCATGCATCACGGGCGCGAAGAGGAGCACGGCGCTCCCGTAGATGAACACGGCGGCGACCGTTCCCACCACGAAGCCGGGTCCGCTCGGCGCTGCGTCACTGGCTAGGACCCGCAGTGCATCGACGCCAGCGATCGCGACGAACGCCCCGAAGCCAAGCCCGCCCGCGGCGGCCATCGCGGCGTACATGCACAGCAGGAAGCCCCACATCCCACCGCTCCTGAGTGCCCCCCAGGAGCGCCGGAAGATCTCGCCGTACCGCACTCACGCCCTCCCTCGCCGTCGCGCCGCGGGCGGCGCGCCTACTCCAGCGTGCGCAGCTCGTAGTCCTGGGTGCCGAGCCCGAGCATCTCCGCGTAGTCGATCGCGTGCGAGCCGTCGATGCCCGTGATCTCCAAGAACTTGTCGGTGCCCTCGCCGAGGCCCTCACCGCGCGTCCCCGGGAGGCCCGGCGCGGCGTTGACGAGGTCGTATGCGGCGCGGTCGATGGCGACCGGGTCGGTGGAGGCGAGGACGCCGATGTCGGCGACGACCCCGGCGTCCGAGAAGTGCCAGCAGTCGCAGTCCGGGCTCACCGCGAGGACGAACGACAGGTAGACGACCTTGCCGTCCTTGCCGGCCAGCGCGCCCGCCGCGTGCTCGACCACCTTCTCCTGGAGCGCCTCGGGCTCCGTCTTCCACTGCGGCGCGATGGCGCCCTCGGGACAGGCGGCCACGCACTCGCCGCAGCCCCAGCAGGCGTCGTGGTCGATGACGGCGACGCGATCCGGGCCGATCTCGATCGCGTCGACGGGACACCACTTCACGCACCGCGCGCACGCGGTGCACTTCTCGGCCGTGACCTCGGGGCTGAAGTCGGCGTGCATGCGCTGCTTGGCGGAGCGGCAGCCCAGCCCCATGCCGAGGTTCTTGAGCGCGCCGCCGAAGCCGGCGGCCTCATGACCCTTGACGTGCGTCACGACGACCATCGCGTCAGCGTGCACCGCTGCAGCGCCGATGCGCACCTCCTCGAAGTGGGCGCCGCCCTCGATGGGGACGTCGACGCCGTCGCGGCCGTCGATGCCGTCGGCGATGACGATCGGCGCCTCGACGGTGGCGTACGAGAAGCCGTTGTGGATCGCGCAGGCGACGTGGTCGACCGCGTTGGCGCGCTGGCCGCGGTAGAGCGTGTTGCCGTCGGTGAGGAACGGCTTGCCGCCCTGCGCCTTGACGCGGGCGACGACCTCGCGCAGGAAGACGGGCGCGACGAAGCCGGTGCCGCCGCGCTCGCCGAAGTGCAGCTTCACGGCGACGAGGTCGTCCGCGCCGATGGCGTCGGCAAGGCCGGCGCGGTCGAGCAGCTGGCCCGCGCGCACGATGAGCGAGCGCTTCTGCGAGGTGCGGACCGGCGTGAACCAGACGACGGCCGGCTCGGCGGCGGGCTGCGCGTCGGGCGCGGCGGCCGGGACG
>VAUM01000229.1 GCA_005774595.1 Actinomycetota bacterium | reverse complement strand
CGCCAGGCGTCGCGACGGGCGCCGGGACACGGTCCCACCACGCAGCGCCGAGGCCGGCCTGCAGCCCCATGAGCAGGAAGAAGAAGACCGCCGCGCGCGGGTGCTGGAACGAGTTGCTCGTCAGCGCGTTGATCCCGAACGCGATGAGCCCGGCGGTCAGCGCCGCGTTCTGAAGGCGGCCGCTGCGGTCCTCGCCGGCCCGCACGGAGTAGAACAGGCCCATGCGGCACGCGGTGAACACCAGCATCAGGAACGCGAGCATCGCCACGACGCCGGCCTCGGCGCCGATCTGGAAGTACGAGTTGTGGGCGCCGTAGATGAGGTAGCCCGGCCGCAGCTCCGGATGCGCGAGCACCGCGGACTTGAACGCGAGGTAGAAGTCGCCGGGCCCGAAGCCGAACAGCGGGTCCTCGCCGATGACGGTGCCGGCGACTTGCCACAGCTGCATGCGGAAGGCGGCGGTCCCCTCGAGCGAGAAGATCGACAGCACGCGGTCGAGCGCCCCGGGCACCACAGGCACCATCACGACGCCGCCCGCGATGAACGGCACGACGAGCTTCGCGTCGACCATCAGCACCGCGACGGCGAGCCCCGCCGCGAGCGCGAGCCAGCTGCCCCGCGTGTACGTGAGCAGGAGCGCGAGCGTCTGCACGCCGAGCATCATCACCGCCCAGAACCGCGCGCGCCCGCGCGAGGCGAACGCGAGCGCGAGCGTCACGGCGAAGACGAGCACGAGGAACTCCGCGAAGAAGTTCGGGTTCTCGAAGGTCGAGAACACGCGGGTGGCAACATCTTCGGACAGGCCGGCGAGGCCGATCTGCTCGGACGGGTTGAAGTACTGGTAGACGCCGTGCACGGCGTTGAGCGACCCGGTGAGCGCGAACACCCACATCAGCGCGAGCCGGCGCCGCGCGTCGAGCGCGACCGTCGCGACCGCCGCCGCGAACGCGACGTACATCGCATAGCGCAGCCACGTCATGAGCCCGCCGACGCCGTTGCGGTTCGCCACGCAGCTGAGCAGCAGCCACCCGAGGAAGACGATCGCCGGGGCCGCGGCGCCGAGGCGCGGCAGCCGCCGCAGGCCGAGCGCGCGCATGAGCGGCCACGCGAGCAGCAGCGCCGCCGGCACGCCGAGGATGACCGAGTCGAGTGCGAGCGGCCCGAGCGTGACGCGTCCCGGCACGAGCGGCGCGACGAGCGCCAGTAAGGCGACGCCGATCAGCGCGAGCGACTCGGCACGCGCCGTGCGGCGGTCCGCTGACGGCGCGTCCGGCATCAGTCGACCTGCCTGGCCGAGATCACGCGCGCGCTCATCTGGAAGCGCGGCATCTGCAGGTCGAACACCTGGTTGACCCGGATCCGCTCGTCACCGAGGTTCACCCCGGTGTCCGTGACGGCCCCGGTGCCCCGCACGGTCACGTACACGTCGCGGAACAGGTCGCTCTCGACCACGACCACCGAGCCGGTGGCGTCGGTCGCCTCCTTGACGGACTTCTCGAACCGGACCGCCGTCACCTCGCCCATCTTCCCGGTGCCGCCCGAACGCGCGGCAACGTCCCCGGCCTTCACGAGGTCCTCCTGCACGGTTGGGATGCCCTGCGCGAGGAAGACCACCTCGACGGTCCCCTTCTCGCTCGGTGGCGCCGGCGGCTCGCCCTTGAGCAGTGTGTATCCGACCACCGCCACGGCGATGACGAGCAGCACCGCGACGATGTCGATGGGGTTCACGAGGCCGAACAGGCGCATGCGATCGTCGAGCAGCTTCATTCGGTGACCCTCCTCGGGCGGCCGGGCTTCGTCCCGGCCCTTGCGAACATTCTAGCGGTAACGCGGCGGCACGCCTTCCGCACCTTCAGCGCAGACGGTCCGCCTCGGCGATGTCGAGCACCACCGACTGCAGCAGCAGCTGGAAGCCGAGCGAGTGCCCACGCGGCAAGCGCCAGGGCTGCCTGCCTGACCAGCCCCTCACGCGGGCCGAGCGCCGCCCGCAGCGCGAACGGGACGACCGCCACCGGCAGGACCGCCGGCCGGGTGAGCACCGCGAGCGCCAGCACCGCCCCGGCGGCCAGCGCGAGAGGCACGCTGCGCCGCTCGCGCGCACGCAGTTGCAGGACGACGTAGCCGAGGAGGGCGACGGTCCCCAGAGGCTCGGTGAGCCACAGCGGCGCGATGAGGAACCCGGGCGGGTACAGCGCGAACAGGAACGCGGCGATCGCGCCCGCCCGCTCCCCGGCCAGGTCGCTGCCCAACACGTACACGAGCGCGATGGCGCCGGCGCCGAACAGCAGCTGCAGCGCCACGAGGACCGGCCACGGGCGCCCCTCCTCGGCATGGCCTGTCACACCGTAGACCGCGGCAAGGAAGAGCGGGTAGCCCGGCGTGACATACGCGTTGGGCCGGTCCGACTTGTAGCCGTACACGTGATCGGTGAGGATCTGGCGCGCCATGATCTCGTAGTACTGGCCGTCGCCCAGGGGTGTGCTCAGCGTTGCGGACGACCGTGCCGCGTAGATGACGCCGAACGCCAGGTACAGCACGATCCCAACCACGAGCATGACTTTGGGCCAACGCGCACCGCGGCTGGGCGGCTCTGCAGAACACGTCCCACCCGGCTCGAGAACGGATCCGTCCCCCGATGTCATCACCGGACTGACGCCACCGCTGACGGCCTGAGCATGTCGACTGCTGCGCGATCCACGTGACCTCCTACGCGTGCCCGAGCCGCGAGAGCGGCCCCGGTCGAGCCGCAGGCTATCCGCCCGCATCCGCCAGCGTCAACTCGCCGCACCTCACCGCTGGTACGAGAAGAACCCCTCGCCCGTCTTGCGCCCGAGCTTGCCCTCGGTCACGAGCGCCTTCAAGGTCGGCCGCGGCTCGTAGGTCTCGTCGCCGGTGCGCCTCGCCAGGTTCTCCATGATCTCGACGACCACGTCCAGCCCAATCAGGTCGGCGAGCGCGAGCGGCCCCATCGGATGGTTCAGGCCGAGCCGGACCGCCTCGTCGATGGACTCGGCCGGAGCGACGCGCTCCTCGAGCGTGCGCACCGCCTCGTTGAGCAGCGGCATCAGGCAGCGGTTGACCACGAACGCCGGCTTCGACGCGACGCGCACGGGCGTCTTGCCGAGCGAGACCGCGAACTCGTCGAGGAACTGCGAGACCAGCGGCGAGGTCGCCTCGGCCGCGCAGGTCTCGACCAGCCGCATGCGGTTGGCG
>VAUM01000228.1 GCA_005774595.1 Actinomycetota bacterium | reverse complement strand
TACGTGCGCGACGCCATCCGTGCGAACGCGGTGAGGGCCGGACGCTAGGCGGCCGGCCCTCACTCGCAGACCCCGGAAGTCGCAGCGGCGCTAGCCGCCGCCCCCTCCTCCGCCTCCGTACACCTCGAAGGCGTCGACGAACACGTTGTAGCCGGCGGACAGCCGGTTCTTGCCCCTGATGCAGCCGACGCTCAGCACGTGGCGGCCGGCCGGCAGGTCGCTGCGCGCGTACACCACCTCGCGGAACCTGTTCGGGCTCGCGTAGAGGTCGATGGTTGCGACGTGCACGCCGTCCAGCCAGATGCGCGCGAGCCCCGACGAGGTGGTACGCGCACAGATCACCGCGACGCCCGTGCCGTCGAACTCGATCGTCGCGGTGGCGTACGACGCGGTGTAGCGAGCCGAGCCGCCCTCGAACTGCGAGCGGAGCAGCGTCGTCCACGGGCCGGCCCACATCAGTGACGGATCGGAGCTGCCGACGGTCTCGCGCGTGACGGTCGCGTGCCCGGCGTCACTCCAGTTGCCGTCCTCATCGCAGGCGAACAGCGAGAAGTAGCGCGTCCCGTCGAGGTCGTCCGCCGTGCCGTCACAATCGTTGTCGGGACTGTCCGTCATGACGATCGAGCTCACGTCGTACGGGTCGGTCGGATAGCGCGTGTCCGAGTACATGACCCGCGTGAAGTCGAAGTCCGGATCCGTAGGCCGGCTCCAGGCCAGCCGTATCGACCCGCCACCCCCGCCGCCCCCGCTCGGGTCGACGAACGCGCTGCGCACGACGGGCGCCTCGGGAGGCGTGATGTCCTCCTCGCGCAGAGGCACCGGTGCGAGCAGCGCGAACTTGGAGAAGCTGTCCGTCTGCGCGCAGATGGTGAGCATGCCGTCCTCATGGGTGACCGACATGACCGGGAGCGGCTCGTAGATGCCGAGGCCGTCGTCGTATCGGGCCGGCACGGGGACGACGCCATCGTCCGGGATGCGCCAGCGCACGTAGGTCGGCACCGGCGGCGTGTACCACCGGGTCTCCGTCATGGTCGGCGCGGGCGGCACGTCCTCGATCTCGCCGAGACCGACCGACTGCGTCACCTCGTACACCGAGAAGTCGTACACCTCGGCCGCGTAGTGCCAGCCCATCGGGGGCTCCGGCTCGACCGCGTGCGGCAGCTGCGCCATGACCGCCTTGAGCGTCGGGCCCGGCACCAGGGGCGTGCCCGGCGCCATGGGCGACTCGGTGTAGAAACTCGCCTCGGTCCCCTTCCACGTCAGGTCGAGCGCCTGGTCGCCGGTGAAGATGCTCATGTGCGTCGGCACCGGCCGCTGGCGGTACGCGACCTCGTCGTAGACGTCGAAGAAGCTCTGGACGTCGGGACTGCCGTCCTCGTCGATCAGGCCGTCGAGGTCCTCGTCGATCGCGACGTGTGCTATGCCGGACTCGCCGGGCCCGCCGCTCGGCGGATCGCCCTGCGGCTTCACGAGCGCCGGGCCGACCGACAGCGCGTCGTTGACGCCGTCCTCGTTCCGCAAGCCGTCGTGGTCCTCGTCCGTGTTCATGTAGGTGACCGCTCCGGGACAGGCCCACGCGAACAGCTCGCGCGTCGTGGTCCGGTCGTCGTTGTCGCCACACAGGTCGGCGAGGCTCGTCGCGTGCCCGCCGGTCACGATCGGCGACAGCATCGTCAGTCCGTCGAGCAGGCCCTTGGTGAGCACACCGTGCGAGATGCCCTGCTCAGTGGCGACGTCATCCGCCGGAGCGGCCGTGATGACCTCGAAGTGGCCCGGACGCAGCGGCTTGCCCGCGGCGTCCGTCAGACGCTGCAGGTCGGGTACGAAGCTGCCCGAGAAGCAGGAGTCGAGGATGACGACGATCGTCACCGACTCCGGGAACCCGGACAGCCATTGGGTCAGCTGGTCGTCGGTGACCCGCTGGCCGCCCGCGACCAGGATCGTGTCGTCGACCGCGACCTTGTCGTCCTTGTCACCGTCACCGTTGACGTCGACGCCGCCGTCGGAGGCGCCGACCTTGCCGTCACCATCAGTGTCCTGGCCGATCGTGATGTAGTCCGGCGGCGGGGCCGGGTTCACACGCTGCACGCTCACGGACCCGTCGGATTCCTTCCACAGCTCCGTGTCGACGACTCCGTCGCCGTTCATATCGTACTCGCGGTAGGTCGTGCTGCCCGCGGCAGGCGTCGTCATGCCGCTGGCGTCGAACCCGCCGAACTCGCTTTCCGGGATGAGGATGGCCGTCTCGTCGCCGTTCTGGTCGATCACGCCGCCGCGCCAGCCCCTGGTCTTGTGGTATCCGCCGCCGTGGCCCGAGAAGTAGAACAGGAACTCGTCTCCCGGCTTCGATGAAGCCTTCGCGGCGTTGATGGCGTTCTGGATCGCATTCGGCGTCGCCGCGCCGCCGGTCAACACCGTCTGGTCCGCAGCGGACCACGAGGCGCCATAGCCGGCGAGCGCGCCGGCCGTGGCGGTCGCATCGTCCTCGGCATACTTGAGGCCGTTGTTCACACCGACGAACACGCCACGGAACCGCGTGGCCTTCGTGTTGTCGAGGATCTTCGACTCCGTGGCATAGGTGTCGGTGTCGTCGACCCGCCCGTCGCCGTTGAAGTCCCACCAGACGTCGTCGTAGCGGCCGCCACCGTCCCAATCGACGCCGATCATCTCGCCGCCGCCGGCCAGCGGCGCGGTCGTGATCCGTCCGCCCGGCTTCATCCTCGGCGAGCGGGACGTGTCGCCGCCCGTGTTCACCGCTTCGGTGCTGTCGATCACCCCGTCCTCGTCCGGGTCGTGCCAGACCTCGTCGACGACGCCGTCGCCGTCCCAGTCGACCTCCACCTTCTCCGGCTTGCCGTCGTTGTCGGCGTCCGTCGTGGTGAAGGTCGTCTGGCCTTCGCGCGCTGCGAAAGCGCTCCACGGCGCGACCCCGAGGACCAAGGCCGCCGCCAGCACGACCGCCACCGTCGCGCGCGCCCGTTCACGTCCGAATGCCAGCATTCGGACCACCCCCTCTTCGGATGCTAGGAGCCCTGCATGCCGCTTGGATTCCCAACCATGCGCATGCATACACACGCGCACGTGAGGGCGGTGCGCGGTCGGTCGCGACGCGGCGGTCCCGGCGCCGCAGGGCAGTGACGGACGGCTAGCGCGCGCGCTTGCCGCGGAACAGCCGGCGGGCGCCGAGCATCGTGGTGCGCGCGAGCGCCTCGAACA
>VAUM01000227.1 GCA_005774595.1 Actinomycetota bacterium | reverse complement strand
AGCACGAAGTCCGCGGGGTCCATCCGCCCGGGCGGCCGCCCGATGCCGACGCGCACGCGCACGTAGTCCCCGCCGCCGAGCCGCTCGCTGAGCGACCGCAACCCGTTGTGGCCACCGTGGCCTCCCCCTCGCTTCACGCGCACGACGCCCGGCGCCAGGTCGAGGTCGTCGTGCACCACGACGAGGTCGCCGATGCCGGCCTCGTAGCGCTCGGCGAGCTTGGCCACCGCGTTGCCCGAGACGTTCATGAACGCCATCGGCTCAGCGAGCAGCAGCTCCTCGTCACCGAGGCGCACGAGCGAGGTGCGCGCGCCGGCCTCGTCCTTCCAGTAGGCCGCGCGAAGGTTCTCGGCAAGAAGGTCGACGACGATGAAGCCCGCGTTGTGGCGGGAGGACTCGTACTCGGGCCCGGGGTTGCCGAGCCCGACGACGATGCGGGTCATGGTGTGGTGCAGCTCCTCGAGAAGGCGGCCGCCGCGACGGGCGCGGCGGGGGCGCTACTCCTCTTCCTCGGACTTCTCGCCGATGACCTCCGGCTCCGCGGCCTCCTCGACCGGGGCGGCCTCCTCGACCTCGACGCGCGGCGCGACGACCGAGCACACGACGCTGTCGGGGTCGGTGAGCACCGTGACGCCGGCGGGGACGATGAGTGCGGAGACGTGGAGGTTGTCGCCGACCTCGAGCGCCGAGATGTCCGCCTCGATCGCCTCGGGCAGGTCCTTCGGCAGCGCCTCGACCTCGACGCCGTGCAGGTTCGCGGTGAAGACGCCACCCGCCTTCACGCCGGCGCACTCCTCCGAGAAGTGGATCGTGACCGAGGCGTGGATCGGGCGGTCCATGCTCACCGCGAGGAAGTCGACGTGGCGCACGGTGTCCTTGGTCGGGTCGCGATGGATGCTCTTGATGACGGCGTCGACGGGCTTGGCCTCGCCCTCGACCTCGATCCTGAGGATCGGCGTGTGGCCGGCCCCGTGCGCGAGGAACTGCTCGAAGTCGTGGCGGTCGAGCGAGATCGAGACGGTCTCGCGGCCGCGGCCGTACAGGACGGCAGGGATGAGCCCGGCGCCCTTCAGTCGGCGGGACGCCTTCCCGATCACGGTACGGCGGGCGGCCTTGATGGTGGCGGCTTCAGCGGACATGGTGCGATTCCTCCTACAACTGGAAGTCGGGGTCGAACAGCTCGGACACGGACTCGTTCTTGAAGACGTTGTCGATGGCGTGCGCGAACAGCGGCGCCGCCGAGAGCACGCGGATCTTGCCGTGGCGCCGCTCCTCGGGCACCGGCACGGTGTTCATCACCACGAGCTCCGTTATCGGCGCGGACTCGATGCGCTCGTAGGCCGGCGGCGAGAAGATGCCGTGCGTCGCGGTGACGTACACCTCGCGTGCGCCGGCGTTCATCAGCGCTTTGGCACCTTCGGTGATCGAGCCTCCGGTGTCGATCATGTCGTCGGACAGGATACACACCTTGTCCGCGACCTCGCCGATGATGTGCGTGATCTCGGCGACGTTGTGCTGCGGGCGCCCCTTGTGCAGCACGGCGAGGTCGCCGCCGAGCATGTCGGCGAACTTCTTGGCGACCTTCACGCGCCCGACGTCCGGCGACACGACACAGATGTCGGGCAGGCTGAGTGCCTGGAAGTAGTCGGCCAGTATCGGCAGCGCCGTCAGATGGTTGACCGCCTGGTCGAAGAAGCCCTGGATCTGGCCCTGGTGCAGGTCCATCGTGATGACCCGGTCGACGCCGGCCACCGTGAGCAGGTCGGCGACCAGCTTCGCCGTGATCGGCTCGCGCGCCGCCGACTTCTTGTCCTGGCGCGCGTAGCCGTAGTGGCTGATGACCGCGGTGATGCTCTGCGCCGAGGCGCGCTTGGCCGCGTCGGCCATGATGAGCAGCTCCATGAGCGTGGAGTTGACCGGCGCGCACACCGACTGGACGAGGAAGACGTCGGCGCCCCGCACCGACTCGCGGTAGCGGACGTAGATCTCGCCGTTCGCGAACTGCGTGATCGTGATGTTGCCCAGCTCGATGCCGAGGTGCTCGGCGATGCCGCCGGCGAGCTCGGGATTGCTCGTCCCCGCGAACACGACCATGCGCTTGCCGTCACACATGCGCGCTACCCTTCACTTGTCCTTTGCGTCGTCCCGCTCATGCTCGCGCCGCCGTTTGTCGGCCCACCCGTCGATGATGCGCACGTCGGTGCGCTCCACGGCGAGCGAGCCGGGCGGGACGTCCTTCGAGATCGTGCTGCCGGCCCCGGTCACGGAGCCCGCGCCGACCTCGACCGGCGCGACGAGCATGGTATCAGAGCCGATGAACGCGCCGTCGCCGATGCGCGTGGGGTGCTTGTCCCAACCATCGTAGTTGCAGGTGATGGAGCCTGCGCCCACGTTCACGCCGTCACCGATCTCCGCGTCACCGATGTACGAGAGGTGCGGGACCTTGCTGCCCGCACCGATGCGCGACTTCTTGATCTCGACGCTGGTGCCGACACGCGCGCGCGCCCCGAGCACGGTCCCGGCGCGCAGGAACGCGCGGGGCCCGACCGAAGCGCCGTCGCCCACCGTGCTGCCCACGACCACGGACGAGTCGACCACCGCGCCGGCGCCGACCTGCGAGTCGGTCACACGCGAGTCCGGCCCGATGACGGCGCCGTCCGCCACCGAGGTGGCGCCGGCGAGGACGGTCATCGGCTCGAGGACCACGTCCCGGCCGATCGTCACGTCCGGACCGACCCACACGAGCTCCGGGTCGGTCATCGTCACGCCGGCGAGCATGTGACCGGTGTTGATGCGCCGCTGGAGCAGCTTCGCGGCGTGGGCCAACTGAACGCGATCGTTGATGCCGTGCGACTCCTCGGCGTCGTCCGACGCAAGGGCCGCCACCTCGCGTCCGCCTGCCGCCAGGATGCCGACGACGTCGGTGAGGTAGTACTCGCCCTGGTCGTTGTGCGACTCTACGGTGCGAAGCGCCTCGAACAGCGCCGCGGCGTCGAAGCAGTACACCCCCACGTTGCACTCGCGCACGCGCTCGTGCTCCGGCGGCAGGTCGCGATGCTCGATGATCGCGCTCACGGCGCCGGCGCCGTCGCGGACCACCCGGCCGTAGCCGGTCGGGTCCGCGAACTCGAACGACAGGAGCACGCACGCGGCGCCGGTGCGCTCGCGCTCGGCCACGAGCCGCGCGATGGTCTCGGGCCTGATGAGCGGGACGTCGCCCG
>VAUM01000226.1 GCA_005774595.1 Actinomycetota bacterium | reverse complement strand
TCGAGGTCGAGCAGGCGCAGCTGCACGCAGCTCTCGGCGACCGCGGCCGCGGTCTCGTAGCGGTTCGCTCCCCACCAGCGGCCGGTCTCGTACGACCCGGGGTTGGGCGCGATGAACGCCTCGGCCTCCTCCTGGACGTTCGCGCTGACGGCCGCCTCGCCGCCGATCACCACCGCTGACCTGTAGTAGTCCTCGGACAGTTCCGCGGCCGTGGCAATCGGCAATTCGTCGCGCTTGACGAGCAGGATCGGCAGGTGCCGCGCCGCGGACAGCGGTGCGGCCGCCAGCGCGTCGGCGTAGCTCTCGCCGGACACGATGATCGCCGCGCCGTACCACACCGAGTTCTCGCGGCTCATCTCGGTGATGTCGTAGACGCGCTGCGAGACGGCGACGGCGGTCGCGTAGCGGTCGACGCCCGAGACCCGCTCGACCGAGAACTCGCCGTGGACCGCCTCGATCGCGTCGACGACCGCGTCCGAGACCGCGGCGGTACCCCCCACGACCATGAACATGGACGCGCCGAGGCGCGCGATCTCCGCAGTGGTCTCCGCCGGGAGCGAGTTCTTGCGCACGAGGAGCAGCGGGCAGTCGAGCGCGCCCGCGAGCCCCGCGGCGGACAGCGCGTCGGGCCAGTTCTCGCCGCTCGCCAGCACGACGCGAGGCGAGCGCGAGAAGTGGCGCTCGGACATCTCGGCGGCGGTCGCGTAGCGGTTCGCGCCCGCGACGCGGACGACCGTCGTCGGCGACTCGCCGAGCCACACGTCGTCGCCTTGGGTGTAGACGACGCTGTTGCCGTAGACCGCCGGCCCGAACATCGACGTGTCGGTCACGAGCACCGAGCCGGCTGACCAGCCCTCGAGCTGCGCGCGCACGCCTCCGACGCCGGTCGAGTCGTCGACCCAGGCGAACGCGCGTCCGAACACGGCCGGCTGCTGGCGCTCGACGTTCGGGCCGGCGACCGTCGTCTCGCGCTCGCTGCGCGTGTCGAAGGCCATGATCGCCGTCTCGGGCCACTCGAACTGGTTGGCGCGCCACACCACGGTGTCGTCGTGGACCGCCAGGTCGCCCTCCCAGTTGCCGAGGCCGTCGGGCGGCCCCGAGATGTCGGTGGTGTTGTCGCGCGAGCGGTCGTAGCGGTAGACGTTCGGGAAGACGTCGTCGTCCTGGTAGTAGACGAAGCCGCGGCTCGTCCCGAGGCGCCCCTGCGAGCCGACGATCGTCGGCACTCTGGTCGTGACCACGGAGGGCGGGACGCGCATGTCGCGCATCCACACCTGCGTGCCGTCATGCCACACCGCCACGGAATCCTGGTAGACGGGGCCGGTCTGCTCGCCGCCGCCGCCCGACAGCATCAGGTCCGAGTGCGAGCGCAGGTCGTGCATGCGCGCGTCCTTCGTGCCGCTCGTGTCGTCCTCGTACACGACGACCCCGTTGGAGACGCGCGCGTTGGTCTGGTTGCCCGCCGAGGGCATCATCTGCGCCGTGGTCCCGTCGACGCGGTCGTACACGTAGATCTGGTACTTCGCACCCGCATCGAGCGTGTTCTTCGACTCGTACACCACATAGCGTCCGCCGATATCGGGGGCCTGCTGGTCGAGGAAGTCGAACCCCGCGCCGGCGATGACGCGGTTGTCGAACGTCGCCGACGTGCCGAACGCCCCGGCGGCCGGTCCGAGTGCGAGCGCGAATGCGAGCATCGCGAGCACGGTGCGGTTCGTGCGCATGACGCCACCTCCGAGAGCCGGCGGACGACGCGAGCGAGGCCCCTCATCCGGGATTATCCCGCTGGGGCCGCGGCGCGTCACACGGCGCCGCGGCGCCCCCCGAACGCGTAGCGCACGCCGCCGTCCTTGCACGAGTCCACGCACGAGCCGCACAGCGTGCACTCGGCGTGGAAGGCGTCGGCGCGCCCGACCATCCCGGACACCGGCAGCGACATCGGGCACGCACGATCGCACGAGCGGCACTTCGTGCACGCGTCCGCGTCCGCGCGCAGCCGCAGCATCGGCAGCCGCACCAGCCGCCCGAGCCAGGTGCCCACGATGCCCCACACGCCGAACGGGCAGTAGTGGTGGCAGAAGCCGCGCTTGCCGTGCAATGCCGGCAGCAGCGTGATGGCGACCAGCAGGTAGTAGGTGATCAGGTTGCCCGCCTCGGTCACCGAGATGCCGTGCTCGGTCATGTAGAGCGGGTCGAACCGTCGCCAGCCTCCCGCTGCGACCGCCGCCGCGGCGACGCCGGCGACCCACGCGGCCCACAGGACGAACTTGATCCAGCGCAGCGCCGGGCGCATCTTCGTCGGCTTGTCCGAGACGCGCTCCCAGGCGGTCTGCAGGCCGTTGAACGGGCACAGCCAGCCGCAGAACGCGCGGCCGAGCACGAGCGAGGTGACGAAGACGGCCGCCCAGAAGACGAGCGAGAACGAGGCGATCCGCTCGGCTGAGCCCTGCGTCATCAGGTACGGCGAGTAGTAGTTGAGCGTGATCGGCAGCAGCAGGAAGAAGGTGATGATGATGCCGCGGCGGATCTTCTGGCGGGTCGTGTTCACGACGTCGTTGCCTCACGTGTGGGTGGTCGGCGGCCGAGCGGGTCCGAGCATAGGCGACGTCGGGCGCGCCCCGAACGGGTACCCTTGTCTGAGGGAAGCCGCGAGGAAGGGCCGCACACGTGAAGTACGCCATCGTCATCTTGGACGGCGCGTCAGGCTGGCCCTTCGAGGACCACGGCGGCCTGACGTCGCTGCAGCGGGCCGACACGCCCAACCTCGACCGGATGGCGGCTGAGGGGCTGGTCGGCCTCGCGCACACCGTGCCCGAGGGAGAAGAGCCGTCCTCGGCCGCCGCATGCATGTCGATCCTCGGCTACGACCCGTCGGCCGTGCGCATCGGCCGCGGCGCCATCGAGGCCGCGAGCCTCGGCATCGCGCTGGCGGACGACGAGGTCGCGCTGCGGCTCAACACCGTGACCATCGCGGACGGCGTGATGCGGTCGTATGCCGCGGGGCACATCACGACCGCCGAGTCGCACGCGCTCGTCGCCGAACTCGCAGCCGCGCTCGGCGACGAGACGTTCCGCTTCCACCCGGGCGTGGCGTACCGGCACATCGTCGTCGTGAAGGGCCACCCGGAACTGATGGAGTGCGCCTACACGCCGCCGCACGACATCTCCGACAGGCCGGTCGCGGCGCGCACCCCGAGAGGCGCCGGGGCGGAGCTACTGCTCGACCTCATGGAC
>VAUM01000225.1 GCA_005774595.1 Actinomycetota bacterium | reverse complement strand
CAGCGGAGCGCGCCCCGCTCCGCCTTCAAGACCGATTCTACGCCGCAGGCGCGCTACCGTTGGAAGCGCGTGTTCGACACGACCGCAAGTGTGCTCCTCGCGGCCAACTACCTGATTTCGAATGTCCTCCAGATTGCAGGACGCTGATCAATCTCGACGATTGCGATCCACGTGCCCGTTGGCTCCACGGACCCAGTCCCGCTGTCAGCGTTCCAGTACGTATACGAGTCGAACCAGCCAGTGCCACCTGCCACCATCGGCTCACCAATCATCTCTGTCGCTTGCGGACCGAGGTGAACGTAGACGACCTCCGCGCCGCGCTTGGGCGAGACAAGGCGCGAACTGGTGACGACTGTTCCGGCGGCGGCATCGATAGTCGACGTGTCGTCGGTGACCCAATCAGACGTGTCGTTGTACTTGGTGCCAATCTTGAGGTACTTGACCGTGGCAGCGGAGCGCGAGCCGGTGCCGGCCCAGATCTCGCCGGGACTAGCCTCCGACACGATCTTCTCGCTGACTAGCGCTCCCGTCTGCTCGATGCCAGCTGAGCTGACGAGCGAGAAGACCGAGGCGCGGACTCCTTCGCGCGGCTCCCGAACCTGGATGCGTACGCCGGCTGGGAGGTGCGGTGTCTCGTGCACCTCAGGTGCGACTGTGTAGGTCGCGGTCGAGGTGACCGTGCGCTTCCCGGTCAAGCTACTCAGCGTTGCGGGCTTGCATCCGAGAGTCATCCCGACGAAGACAACCGCCACCGCGAGCCACAGAGGCGTGGCCGAAATGCTGCGCATGGATCCAAGCCCTCCAGATCGGGTCTGTGTCGAACGTTTCTGCGTTTCAGCGGAGCGCGCCGCGCTCCGCCTTCATTGCCGATTCTAGCCTTCCGGCGCGCTTCCGCTGGAAACGCCTGTTCGATGCGCGGCCCATTTGCTCAGCCCCGCTCCCAGAAGTCGACTTCACTCTTCTCCGCTGGGGCATGGCGAGGCGGTGGTGTGGCCACCTCATGAGTCGGCCGGGGTTGTGCGAGCAATGCCGAGACGTCTTCGGCTAGCAGGCGAGTCAGGGTCCACATCACGGAAAGGATTGCGCCGACTGCGAGACCCGCGGCGGCGGCTTGCGCTGTGCCGCCGATGAAGATCGCAAGGCGGTTCGCCATGACGAGTAGCGTACTCGCGAGGACTGCAGGAATCGACATACTGCGCGCGGCCTTCATTGCGCGCTGACTGAACGACAGGCCGAACACGATGCCGACTCCACCAACAAGTCCAAGGTAGAAGGCGGGTCGAAGGCCAAGAAGGCCCGCGATTCCCACCGAGACGGGGAGCGCGCCCCAAGCCACGAGGCCGAGCACGAGCAGCGAGAAGTACCCGATGAGGAGTAGTTGACCGGGAACGGCGCTCCAAGAAGGTGGGTTCTTCCGCGGCAGGACGTGATACCTGCGCATCAGCTTCCCCCCTGGCCGACAGCTGCATCGAACAGTGTTTCTGCGGAACCGTCGAAATCTCCAACGCGGCTCCGAGCTTCCGTGTATGAGCGTACTCGTCGGCCCTACGCTTCGGAAGACGCTCCGCGTCCAAGGATGCTACGCGGTTCCGTGTAAGGGGGCCTCCTAGCCGGCGGCCCGCTTCTTGTCGAGTTGCTCGGCGCACCAGATCTTGATGACAGCCTGCCGGCTGATGCCGAGTCGTTTCGCCTCCGCATCGATTGCGGCGACCACCCAGGCGGGGAAGTCGACATTGACTCGCCGCGTCTGCAGGAGCTCCTCCAGAGGACGACGAGTGGTCGACCAGTCGACGAAGTCACTGATGTCCTCCCCCGCATCGAAGCGGCGATCGAACTCCTCAGCGCTGATGGTCTTGTCGGGCATATGCCTGCGCCTCCCTCGGTCGCGCGCGCCGGACTGAGATGATGCGTATCCGGTCGGACCGCCACGTGACCACGGCGGTCCACAACTTGCCGCCGAGCATGCCTGTCACGAGGATCCGCGGTTCGGTCTCACTGCGGGCTGTCGACGCGGCGAGACGTCTATCGGACCACAGCCCCTGGGCCTCTTCGAAGTCGATTCCGTGCTTGAGCTTGTTCGTGCGACTCTTGGCCTCATCGTACTCGAACCGAAAGGATACCATCATTCTCCCCCAGAGGATAGAACCTATACCACTCGGATAGCCGCCGACCGGAGGGAGATTGCGGCCGGCGGGGGTGACTCGGCGAACGTGGTCGGTAGGACAGGTCTTGTCGGCTCGGTACCTACAGCGCGTCCATCGGGCTCTTCACGCCGTGGCCGCCTTTGTTGAGCACGTGGGTGTAGATCATCGTCGTCTTCACGTCCTTGTGGCCGAGGAGCTCCTGGATCGTTCGGATGTCGTAGCCGCTCTCGAGCAGGTGCGTCGCGAACGAGTGCCGCAGCGTGTGGCAGCCGACGTGCTTCGGCACGCCCGCTTCGCGCACCGCGCGCTTCACCGCCCGCTGCAGCACGGTCGCGTCGACGTGGTGGCGCCCCTGCGCACCGTTCTCGGGATCGCGCCACCGCCGCGCCTGCGGGAACACCCACTGCCAGCACCACTCGGCCGGAGCGTTGGGGTACTTGCGGTCGAGCGCCTCGGGCAGCGGCGCGCGGCCGAAGCCGGCGGCGCGGTCGGCGTCGTGCGTCGCGCGGACGTGGCGCAGGTGGTCGCGCAGCGGCGCCTTCAGCGACTCGGGCAGCATCGTCACCCGGTCCTTCGCGCCCTTGCCGCTGCGGACGGTGACCTCGCCGCGCTCGAAATCGACGTCGAGTACGCGCAGCCGAAGGCACTCTGACAGGCGCAGCCCCGAGCCGTAGAGCAGCGACGCCATCAGCCACTCCTGCCCCTGGAGCCGGCTCAGCACGGAGCGGACCTCGTCGCGCGTCATCACCACCGGCAGGTGCTTGGGCTTGCGGGCGCGCACCACGTCGAGCGCGCCGACCTCACGGCCGAGCACGTGGCGGTAGAGGAACAGGATGCCGGCGAGCGCCTGGTTCTGAGTCGACGAGCTGACATCGAGGTCGGTGGCCAGGTGGGTCAGGAACTCGTTGATCTCCGGCTCGGCCATCTCGCCGGGGTGCCGGATGCCGTGGAAGCGGATGTAGCGTTCGACCCACAGGCGGTACGCCTTCTCGGTCCGGCGGCTGTAGTGGCGGGAGCGCAGGGCGAGCGTGAGGCGGTCGAGCAGCCTCGGCTCGCGGGCGGGCCCGCGGCGGCGGGCGCGGTCGTGGTCGGGCGC
>VAUM01000224.1 GCA_005774595.1 Actinomycetota bacterium | reverse complement strand
GCTCCCGGGCGTCCTGTCCACCCCCGCCGCCGGCTTCCTCCTGCCCGGCGTCGCGGACCACACGCTCGCGGGCGTGCTCGCCGGGCTCGCGGGCACCGCGATCGCGGGGGTGGTGCTGTATGCACTCGCGGCGCTGGTGCGGGCCCGCGACGCCGGGCCGGCGCCGCGGGATGCGCGGCCGGAGCCGTCCGCGGGCGAGGACCTGCACCGCCACGAGCACGGTCACGCCGACGCGCCGGTCCATCGGCACCCGCACCACCACGACCCCCGGCCCGGTCACGAACACGCGCACGCGACCGGGTTCGAGCGGCACACGTACGTCGTGTCGCCCGTTCACGACCTCGACCCGCGAGCCAAGATCGCCGCGGTGCTCGTCGTCGTGCTCGCCGTGGTGCTGGCGCCCGCCCCGCGGCCGCTCGAGGCATTCGCGTTCGCGGCGTTCGTCCTCGCGCTCACAGGCGCCGCGAACCTGCCCCCGCTGACGGCGCTCGCCCGCTCGGCGATCGTGCTCCCGTTCGCCGGGACGATCGCGCTGCTCGCGCCGATCACGAGCGTCGGCGGTTCGTGGAGCGCGGGCGGGATCGCGGCCGCCTACGCCGGCGGCGGATGGCTCGTCGCGTGGAGCATCCTCGCGAAGGCGTGGATGAGCGCGAGCCTGCTCGTGCTGCTGTCGCTGACGACCCCGGCGCCGCGCCTGTTCAAGGGCCTGCGGGCGCTCCGGCTGCCCGACGTCATCCTCACGATGCTCTCGTTCACCTACCGCTTCGCCGAGGTCGTGCGTGCGCAGGTGCGGTCGATGCGCGCGGCGGTCGCGTCTCGTGCGCCGGGGCTACGCGGATGGCGCCTCGTGCGCCTGCTCGGGAACCTCGCCGGCAACCTGTTCGTGCGGGCGTACGAGCGCGGCGAGCGCGTGCACGCGGCGATGCTCTCGCGCGGGTACGACGGCACGTTGCCCAGCGCCGAACCGCTGCACGCCCGCGCGGCCGACCTCGTCGCGATCGCCGTGGCACTGTGCGTCGCAGGCGCGCTGGCGCTGTACTGAGAGGACGCGAGGAGCCGATGCCCGACACGCCCGCCATCGAGATCGCCGGCCTCGCACACCGCTACCCGGACGGCACCGAGGCGCTGTCCGGCGTCGACCTTCGCGTGGCTCGCGGCGAGCGCGTGGCGCTGCTCGGCCCCAACGGCGCCGGCAAGTCGACCCTCATGCTCCACGTCAACGGCATCCTGCGCGGCAGCGCGGGCACAGTCGCCGTGGATGGCGTGACGGTGGCGGACAACACCGTACGGGCTGTGCGCGAGCGCGTCGGGCTCGTCTTCCAGGACCCCGACGACCAGCTGTTCATGACCACGGTCTACGACGACGTCGCCTTCGGGCCGCTCAACATGGGCCTGTCCGCCACCGAGGTCGACGCGCGGGTGCACGAGGCACTCCACGCGGTCGGCCTGGCCGGCGAGGCGACCCGCCCCGCGCAGCACTTGAGTTTCGGCCAGCGCAAGCGGATCGCGCTCGCGACCGTGCTGTCGATGCGCCCGTCGGTGCTCGTCCTCGACGAACCGACCTCGAACCTCGATCCGCGCGCGCGCCGGCGGATGATGGACCTGCTCCAGGACCTGGACGCCACGATGGTCCTCGCCACGCACGACATGGACGTCGCTTGGCGGCTGTGCTCGCGGGCCGTGGTGATGGACGGCGGCCGCGTCGTCGCCGACGGCCTCGCCGGCGAGGTGCTCACGGACGAGGCGCTGCTGACGGCGCACGGGCTCGAGCTGCCGCCCGCACTCGCCGCGCGCACCACCGCTGGTACAATCGCGCCGTGAAGCAGAAGAGCATCCCGCACACCACCCACAACGGACCTCCGGCCGCGGAGGCCCCGTCGTACTTCCAGTGCCCTGAGTGCGGCTTCCTGTCCGCCGACGCACGCTTCGGCGCCGGCGAGGTCCCCTGCCCCGACTGCCACAGCAGCGGCGCGCGGCCGCGCGCGTTCCCCTCGGACAGGCTGCGCCGCTTGGACGAACGCATCCGCCACTACAACGCCGAGGGCGACTGGGAGGTCGTCGTCATCCTCGCCGAGACGTTCCTCGAGTCCATCCTCGAGGACATCATCGACCGCATCCTCGCCGCGCACGGCGCGGACGTGACCGTGCGCTCGGTCGTGCTCGACGGCCAGCGCGCCATCGGCGCCCGCATCGGGCGCCTCTTCCCGGCGCTCACGGGCGAGGAGTTCGAGGAGGTCGCCGCCGAGCTCGGCTTCCGCGACTTCCCACACCGCTGGCGCGTCCTGCGCGGCGCTCGCAACGCGTTCATCCACGACTCGCCGTTCCATGGGCCGCAGGAGAAGCTCGACCCGGCGACCGCCCACGAGGCGATGATCCTGCTCGACCAGGCGTACAAGCTGTTCGTGCTCATCAACAACCGCTTCGTGGCCGACGGCTTCGGGAAGCACGGCCGGTAGCCGGCCCGCCCCCATGAAGGCGCTGTCGCTGCACGTCACCGGCGTCGTGCAGGGGGTCGGCTTCCGCCCCTTCGTCTACAACCTCGCCCGTTCGCTCGGGCTCGCGGGCAGCGTCCACAACGCGTCGGACGGCGTCTACTGCACCGTCGAGGGCGACGACGCGGCCGTCGACACCTTCGCGCTCGCCCTGCGCGACGAGGCGCCGCCGATGGCGGTCGTCGACGAGGTCGTGGCAGAGGCTGTCGAGCCGCGCGGGCTGACCGGCTTCGTCATCGAGGAGTCCGAGGCGCGTTCGGGCGCGATGACGCTCGTGTCGCCCGACATCGCGACCTGCCCGGCGTGCACCGCCGAAGCCGCGGACCCGTCCGACCGCCGCCATCGATACCCGTTCATCAACTGCACGAACTGCGGCCCGCGCTTCACGGTCATCGACGACGTGCCGTACGACCGCCCCGCCACCTCGATGGCCGAGTTCCCGATGTGCCCCGAGTGCGCGGCGGAGTACGCGGACCCCGCCGACCGCCGCTTCCACGCCCAGCCGGACGCGTGCTTCGTGTGCGGCCCGCGGCTCTACCTGGACGCGCTCTCGCCCGAGTGCGGCGGCCTCGACCCCGACTGGTCGTGGTCGCCGGAGCGCGAGCCGGCCCCTCGCCCGCACCGCGACCGCGACGCCGAGCGCACCCGCTCGGACGCGATCGTGGACGCCGCCGCGCGCCTGCTCCGCGAGGGCCGCGTCGTCGCGGTGAAGGGCCTCGGCGGCTACCAGCTCGCGTGCGACGCCACGAACGAGACCGCCGTCACGACGCTGCGCGAACGGAAGCGCCGC
>VAUM01000223.1 GCA_005774595.1 Actinomycetota bacterium | reverse complement strand
GTCGAACGTCGCGTCGACCAGCGCCAACCCGGGCATCACCTGCACGGCCTGTCACGACCAGCACGGCGGGCCGGCGGACGCCCTGCTCGGCGTCTTCGACGCGGCGAGCGGCAACTCGTTCATCAACGGCCGCCGCATCCTCGCCAGCGACAACGTGGTGTGCTTCGCGTGCCACAACGCCGCGCCCACGACTCCCGCGAGCCTGTCGGCGTCGGGCTGGCCGGACAGCTACTACGGCTGGCCGGGCGAGAGCGTCTACGCGACCGGCTACAACGCCACGACCCGCTACGGCTCGATGCACGGCACGAGCGCCGCGGTCCCGTCGTACCAGTACCCCGGCACGACGTACGCCAAGGGCGACTGCAAGAACTGCCACGACATGCACGGCAACGCGAACCTCTACGACATCGTGCGCGGCGGAACGACGGCCACGCCGAACTTCAGCCCGAAGTCGGCCGGCGTCTGCTTCGCGTGCCACGACTCGGACGGCCCCGCGTCGAGCGACATCAAGCAGTACTGGGGCACCTACGCCGGCGGCACGCAGACCACCACGACCGCGACGCGCTACGGCCACCAGACCAAGTGCACCACGAGCACCGTCCTGCCTGCGGGCAGCGCCGTGCCGTGCTACGCGTGCCACAACCCGCACGGCACCGCGGGCTCCGCGTTCGGCCTGCTGATCGTCACGCGCGCGAACAACACCACCGTGGTCCTCGGCGACGCCGCGGACGAGATCACGATCACCGCGCCCGGCTCGTCCTCCGCCCCGGCCATCCGCAACTTCTGCTTCGCGTGCCATACCGCGAGCGACACGGGCAACGGGTACTCCGGCGGCACCACGCTGACCACCGTCGTGGCGGCGGACATGGTCCAGGGCATCTCGCGCACGAGCGGGCGGCTCGTGGGCGGCGTCGGGCCGGTCCTGCGCCTGCCGGTGGTCAACGGCCACCGCCAGAACGACACCGACTCCTGTTACAAGTGCCACGGCGGCTCGTACCCCGGCTCCAACGTGCACAACCCCACCGGCGGCCTGTCCGCGGGCGGCACTCCGTGCTACGGCTGCCACACCGCGTACCAGTCGCCGATGGAGGACGGGCTCGGCTCGGCCACCGGCGCCACGCGCGCGAACTTCGTGCACCACGTGATGGGCAACGCGACCAGCGACGGCGACACGGTGACCCCGGGCGGCACGGGCGCCTACCCGACGTCGACCACCGACGTCTTCTGCCTGTCATGCCACACGGACCACAACTACTTCAACGGATCGACCGCGGCGAGCCCGGCCGCGAACCTGCGGCAGAACATCGGGAGCACGAACGGCGCGCTCGCCACCAACACGGACTTCATGCCGAGCGGCTCGTACGGCATCTGCGTGAGCTGCCACAGCACCGGCGCGCTCGCGAAGCAGGGCATGGGCTCGGATCAGCTCAACGTGGGGGCGGCCAACACGCCCGACATCGACGGCGCGCCGTACGCGGCGTCGGCCCACGACTACGAGTCGAGCTCCACGCTCGGCGTCTCGAAGTTCCGCGCGAACTGCTCGAAGTGCCACACCGACGACGCGGCCAAGGACTTCCAGACCGGCACGTACACCTTTGGGACGCACTACGACAACATGGCCGGTCTGTTGACCGCACTGGGTGTGGTCACGAGCCCGCCGAAGGACGAGGCGTGCCGCAAGTGCCACGACGCGAGCGGCGACGTCTACGGTACGGCGATGAGCGCCGCGGCGAAGGCGGTCGACGCGACCTTCACCTCGAGCGTGTCCAAGCACCCGATGTCCAAGGTGACCTGCGCCAACTGCCACAACGTCCACGAGGCGTCCGCGGCCGACGCGGTCTTCGACGCCGACAACACCTACAACAGCGCCGGCTACTCGCTCACGAACACGGGCAGCGTCAACACCTTCTGCCTGAAGTGCCACGACGGCACGCTGCCGGCGCAGACGGTGAACGGGACGACCTACATCCCGTGGACCGTCACGGCGAACGCGACGGCGAACGTCGGGGCGTTCTACACGACCGACGGGCACGGGTACGCCGCGCCCGGAACGCCGATCAGCAACCAGGTCACCACGCTGTACGGCGCCGTCGCGAGCGACACCCCCGTCACGTGGAACAACGAAGCGAACGCGCTCGGATCCACCGCAGGGAACTACGCGACGTCCAACCAGATGCCGTTCGACATGTGGCAGACGTTCACGTTCCCGAGCGGGATCACCAACATCGACGGCGCCACGATCACGGTTCGCAGCCAGGCCAACCCGGACGGCTGGAACCAGATCACGACGGACGGCTACAGCACGCCGTCCACGTACTACCCGCAGGCGGACCACTCGATCGTTCCGGCCGCGAACACCTCCGGCACGGCGCCGTTCTGGGACGACGTGGACGATCCGTACAACACGCCCGATGACCGCACCGCGGGGTCGTACTTCACCTTCATCAACGACGGCACGGCGACCAGCCAGGCGATGTTCTTCCTCACGACCTCGCCGACCATCCCCGCACAGGCGACCAGCATCAGCGTCGAGGTGGTCTACCGTGCCCAGGACGTGACGACGGGGGTCAACTGGGTCGCCGGCCTGCTCAACTGCGGCGGCACGACCTACACCCCGAGTCCTGCCCGCAGGTGGGACCCGCCGGCGGCGTGGACGACCACGCGCACGGTCTGGGCGAACAACCCGCGCACCGCGGCGGCGTGGACGGTGGCGCAGATCAACACCGGCGGCAGCGATGCGAACGGTCTGCGGGCCTTCGGCGTGGCATGTTCGGACGCGAACCCCGACATCTCGGTGACCCAGGTCTACCTGCTGGTGAAGTACGTCATCCAGAACGATGACGACTGGAACATCCAGTACTCCACCAACAGTGGCGGGTCGTGGACGGACATCACTGCCGCCACGAGCACGTCGGAGACCGTCGACACTGACCACACGCTCTCGCTCAACGGCATCCTGACTGCGGCCAACTACACCGGCTTCGCGGTCCGCGTGCGTGGGCTCCAGGTCGGCGCCGTCGACTCGCCGAGGGGCACGCTCGACTGGGACTACAGCGCGCTCCAGATCCAGTACGACGGGAACCTCCCCGGCACGGTGCGCGCGAGCTGCCGCAGCTGCCACGAGCAGCACGGCTCCACGCTGCCCAAACTGCTGAACAACTCGATCGACGCGACGAACGTTCCCGCCAACGACATGCGCGTCTGCTTCGCGTGCCACGACGCTAACGGCCCGGGCAGCAACATCGCCTCGTACTACCCGCCGACCGGCTACCGCACCGCTCCTGCCACGCACCTGCGCCCCCG
>VAUM01000222.1 GCA_005774595.1 Actinomycetota bacterium | reverse complement strand
GCGTCCATGAGACGGCGACCCAGGTCGCGACGGCGCCCGCCGTCAGCAGCCCGAACGGGCCGAAACGCCCCGGTGCGGGCGCCGGGAGCGCGACGTACACCCCCAGCGCGACCGCAGCAGTGGCCAGCGCGGCCGCGCCACTCTCGGCGAACCGGCGCCGTGCGAGCATGCGCGCGCGCTGCGGCGAGGCCGATGCCGCACGCCGGTAGAACCGCCGGAACCGCGCCTGGTCCCACACCATCAGCGCCAGCCCCGCCGCTATCCCGAGCAGCCAAATCCCGGTCACGAGCACCTCGGCGTCCCGGCGCCCCAGCTGTCCCGTCGCACCCCGCCGAGCAAGAACGGTGCCCCCCGCGCACGACTGGCACGAAGGTCGCGCAGCGGTGCCCGGAATCGGTATGCTCCACCCGGACGGGGAGCTTGGCGACGGGAGGGAATGCATGGCCCTCGGGAAGTGCCTGGCGATCGTGAACCCGGCGGCGAAGCACGGGGTGACGGGGCAGGTCATGCCCGCGATCCGGCGGCTGCTCGACGGTGTCTCCGGCGCCGAGATCAGCTACATCGAGAGTGAGGCGCCGCGGCACGCGCTCGACCTGGCTCGCGAAGCGAACGGCTTCGAGACCGTTCTCGCGGTCGGCGGTGACGGGACCGTGCACGAGGTCACGAACGGCATCATGGAGCGCCCCGCCGGCGACCGGCCGGCGATGGCGATCATCCCCACCGGTTCCGGCAACGACTACGCACGCACGCTCGGCATCTCATTCGACCTCCCGACCGCGGTGCGCCAAGTCGCGACCGGCGAGCGCAGGATGGTCGACATCGGCCGATGCAACGGCATGTGGTTCGACAACTCCGTGGCGATCGGCCTGGACGCACGCGTGACCGCGAAGGCGGTCGAGATGAAGGTCCGCACCGGCTGGAGCGGGCTGCCGCTCTACCTGCGTTCGCTGTTCTACGTGCTGTTCAACCAGTACCACTCGCACAGGCTGCGGGTCGCGTACGACGGCGGGCAGCCCGAGGAAGTCGACCTGCTCGCCCTCGCGCTGACGCACGGGCCGACCTACGGCGGTGGCTTCCTCATCACGCCCGAGTCGGTCCCGACGGACGGGCTGCTCGACGTCTGCGCGATCGCGGCGATGCCGCTCGGCGAAGCCCTGTGGCGGCTTCCCTTCGTCATCGCCGGCAAGCACACCCGCATGCGGCCGGTGACGATGTCGCGACATGCATCGGTGGTCGTCGAGAGCGACGAGCCGGTGGCTGGGCAGATCGACGGCGAGGTCCTGCTCGACACCCGCTACGAGGTCGAGACGTTCCCCTCCGCGTTCGAGGTCGTCATGGCGGGACCCTCGTGACGGCAACGGCTCTCGCGGTCCCCTTGGCGACGCTGGTCGTCGGGTACCTCGTCGGTTCGATCCCCTGGGCATACGTCATCGTGCGCTCGGTGAAGGGAACCGACGTCACCGACTACGGCACCGGCAACGTCGGGGCGATGAACGTGAAGCGTGCGACGGGCTCGTGGGGCTGGTTCGTGGTCGCCATGATCCTCGACGGGCTCAAGGGGCTCGTGCCCGCGCTCGCCGCCAAGCTCGCCGTCGGCGGCCTGCCGCTCGACTGGGCGCTCGCCCTGCGGCCGTGGGGCGAGACGCTGCGAAGCGTGAGCGCCATCTGGTATCTCCAGCCGTGGCTCGTAGTCCCGCTCGCGATGGTGGCCGGCGCGGTGCTCGGCCACAACTACTCGCTGTGGATGGCCGTGATCAAGAAGCGGTTCACCCGCACCGGCAAGGGCATGGCGACCGGCGCCGGAGCGCTACTCGGGTACGACTGGCGCTACTTCGCAGCGGTGGTCGTGGTCGGGCTGCTCGTCATCGCGCTCACACGCTACATGATGGCGGGCCAGGTCGCCGCCTCATGGACGCTGCCCGCCACGGCCCTGCTCGTGCGCTCGCCCGACTGGCCGTTCGCCCTCGTCATGGGCGCCGTGGTGTACGCGGCGCACCACAAGCGCTTCATGGGCCTGCTGCGGGGCGAGGAGCCGCGCATGTACACGCGGGACCGTATGGGGCCGCGCGGGTGACAGATGCGCGAAGACCGGCCCGCAGCGGGCCGGCCTTCGCGATGTGGTGCACCCGTGCGCGGCGCTACTCGAGTGTGATCGCGCCGTTCGGGCACACGTCCTCGCAGGTACCGCACTCGGTGCAGTCGTCCGGACGGCCGAGCGACGCGACGTCGCCCATGTCCAGCGCGCCCGTGGAGCACTCATCGACGCAGATACCGCACGCAGTGCAGCTGTCGGGATCGACGACCGGCTTGCCCATTTCGGATTCCTCTCAGTCGGTGAGCCCCCGGCTGCGGGAGCGCGAGCATGATAGCACCGACCGCAGGTCGCGGCGAAGAGCGCGAGAACAGGTGGCCGCTCACCGCACCTTGTCGGCGACCTCCTGCGGGCTCCACAGACAGAACGGGTAGCCCCGGTCGGTGAGCACGTCCGACGCGGCCCGCTGCGCGGCGAGCCGGTCCCGCTCGGCGCGCGCCTCCTCGCGGACGGTCGCGAGCAGGCCGCCGAGAGCCGCGTTGACCTCACGGATCTCGGCGCCGAGCGCCTTCCTGTCGGCGCCGTCCGCCGCGATGGCCTCGACGAGCACGCGCTTGGCCGAGGCGAGCCGCTCCGCCTCATCGCGCTCCGTCGGCGTCTCGAACGCCACCTCCGCCAGGAGCCGGTCGGGGTTGTGCTCGAGGGCGTTGACGCGCTGTTCGGCGGCCTCGACCTCCTCCGGCGTCACGAGCCGGCCGCCGAGGGGCAGGTACATCGTCAGCGACGCGACCGCGTACGCCGGCAGACGCAGCCCGAGGAACCGCGACGCGACGCCGTCGGTGACCGCGTCGTAGCGCCCGCCGCCGACGCCGTGGATGAACAGGTCGGCGACGAGCAGGCGGTTGAACATCGTGAGCGCGAGCGCCTTGGGGGCCACCGCCACCCCTGCCGACTCGAGAGCGGCCGCGACGGCGCCCGGCTCGGCTGCCGACCCGGCCACATCCTCCGTCTCCGCGAGCACGCGCAGGCCGTCGGCCACGCGCACGGACACCGTGCGCCGCTCACCGCCGGCCAGTGCCCAGAACGGCAGCTCGACCGTGTCGCCGTCCGACGCCAGGTCGGGGAACGGCTGCACGGCGGAACGGACGCCCGTACGCTGCCGGTACGCGCCGAGTTCGCCGTTGTACGCCTCGGCGAAGCGGCACGCGTCGAGCGCGACGTGCGCGAAGAAGCGGCGGAAGGATTCGCCCCGGCACTGCACGCTCACCGGC
>VAUM01000221.1 GCA_005774595.1 Actinomycetota bacterium | reverse complement strand
GCGCGGCGGCCACGGCGGTCGCGGCATCGGTGGCCGCCTGCGCCCGCGCGCGCTCCAGCGCCGCCGCGCTCTCGCGCGCGGCGCTCTCGCGCGCCTCGGCAAGGACAGCCTCGGAGCTCGCCTCGGCGGCCTCCGAGATCGCGGTCACCTCGGCGGCGGTGTCCGCCTCGATGCGCTCCAGGATGTCGGCCAGCGCCACGGTCGCCCCCTACTTCACGTACGCGCCGGTCAGCGCGAGCATCATGAGGATCGTGACGATGAGCGACAGCACGGCGTACGTCTCGACCAGGGCCGGGAAGATGAGCGCCTTGCCCGAGTCCTCGCTGCGCGCGGCCACGATGCCCGCGGCAGCGGCGCCCGTCAGGCCCTGGTAGACGCCGGAGATGCAGCACAGCCATCCCACCGGCTGGCAGGCGAGGAAGACCTTGAAGCCGACCGGACCGGCCATCTGGAACGCGGCCGCGTCGGTGCCCCCCATGAGCTTGAACAGGATCAGCACGAGCACCGCGCTGATGAAGCAGTAGATGCCCTGCGTGCCCGGCATCGCGGCGATCGGCAGCAGCTTGCCGAACTTCTCACTGTCCTCGGACACGATCCCGGAGATCGGACCGACCGCCGCCGTGATCCCGATGGAGGAGCCGACGCCACCGAGCACGGCGGCCATCCCTCCTCCGAGCAGCGCCCAATCGACCCCGGACAGACCCCAGAACGTCTCGTTCACTTACCCGACGCCTCCTTCCCGGCCGGCAGTGCCGGCGTGCAGGACCACGGACTTGGTGCGAAGGGCGAACGGCGCGAACGGGCGGCCGCTCCCCTCGTAGAACTTGCTGAAGAACTCGACGAACTGCAGGCGCGCCGGGTGAACGAAGGCGCCGATGAGATTGATCACGACGTTGAACACGTGTCCGAACACGAAGATCGCCGCTGCGCCCACCGCAATCAGCGACCCCCACAGCCAGCCGAGCCCGCCTGAGGAGAACGCGGCGACCGCGGGCGCCATCACCATGCCGGCCATCAGGTTGAACACGAGCCCCACGAGCGCGCCCGAGAGGCTGAGCGCGGCCAGGCGCGTGTAGCTCAGGATGTCGCCGATGAACGCCGACATGCCGTAGACCGAGTACGCACCGCCGAGCAGCGCGACGACGCCGGCGCGGCCGGTCCGGCTCCACAACGAGGCGATCGAGGCCCCGGCCAACAGCGCGAACCCGGCGCCGACGCGGCCGCCGGCCATGACCGCGATGGCCCCGAACGTCGCGACGAGCCATGCCCATCCGGCGACACGGTCCCAGACCGGCCACCCGGGACGCCCGAGCGCGGCCGACAGGGCGCCGCCCTGCATGAGCATCGTCCCGACCAGTCCGACGGGCAGGGCCCACCGCGCGGTATCCGGCACGCCGACGGCCAGGGCGATCATCCCGAACAGGAACAGCGTCGAGAACTGCCCGAACACCGCGTCGGCACGGTCCCCGCGGCGCCAAGCGTCCCAACCCGCGACGATGACACCGAAGAACACCTGCGTGACGCCGAGCGCGATGCACACGACGAGGAACTCCGACAACTGCCCCATCGGGTCGAGGACGCGCAGACGCTGCAGGACGGGCGGGAGCACCGAGTAGTCGAGAGCGAACCACGACCCGAGAAGGACCCCGACGACCATCGCGCCCGCGCCGCCATAGGTCAGCAGGTCCATGAACCGCTTCACACCCGGCGCGACGTCGAGCCTGCGCTTGATCCACTGCGAGCCGCCGATCAGCATCGCGCCGTAGCCGACGTCGGCCACGCAGATCGAGAAGAACAGCAGGAAGAACGGCGCGAGCAGCGGCGTGGGGTCGATCTCGCCGTAGGCAGGCCGGCCGTAGAGGTCGGTGAGCGTCTCGAACGGCTGCAGCCACCTCGGGTTGTCGAGCTCGACCGGGACCGCATCGCCCTCGGCCGGATCGGCGAGTTCGATGTCGACCGAGTCCGACCACGGCGCCAGCGCGCCGGCGAGCTCCGCCTCCCTCGACGCGCGCACCCAGCCGCTCGCTGCGAACGCGCGCTCCGTGGCCGCGAACCGCCCGCACACCGTGATCGCGTCCCGCTGGGAATCAAGTGACTCGGCCAGCGCGACGATCGACGCGTGGTTCAACGCTGCGAGTTCGCGCGCGGCCTCGTGCGCCTCCTCGATCTCGGCCGTCAGCCGCTCCGCGCGCGAGAGCGCCTGAGCGATCTCCTCGGCGGGGTAGTCGCGCAGGTCGGGGTGGGAGACCTCGGCGAAGCCGGAACCGGCCAGCGCGGCGCGCACCTCGTCGACGACGCTGCGATGCGCCAGCACGACCCAAGCCTGGAGCGGCCCTTCGGCGCATACCTCCTCCACGCTCACGAGCGGGGTGACCTCACGCAACATGTGCCGTATCGCCGGGCCCTGCGACGCCGGGACCGTCCCGGTGAACAGCGCGGCGTGCTCGGTCCCCCTCCAGCGGCCGACTTCGAGGCGCAGGCCGCTCCACGGCGCAAGGTCCGCCGCGAGCGCGAGCAGCCGCGCACGCTCTCGCTCCCCGTGAGCGATGCGGTCCGAGAGCGCCACGCACTGGCGGTAGAGGCGCACGAATCGGGCGTCGGGCACGAGTGCGCCGAACTCGTCGGCGTCGAGGTGGACCTTCTCGCTTATGAACGCCGAGAACGGCTGCTCGGACTCATGGTATCGGGCGAGGAAGTCGCGCACGAATCCGGCGTCGGCCGCCATCTCGTCGAGGTGGTGGAGGCGCTCGTCGCAGGCGGGCAGCTCCTCGCTCGGCAGGTCGAAGGGGTGCGCGTCCACCTGCATCACGCCGACGCGCTGCAGGACGTCGACGACGTTTCCCATGACCGGGCGGTGGCCGATCACGGTCACCCTGCGCATGCGCGCGACGGACAACTCAGTCCACCAGCTCCGCGACGACGGCGGCAGCGGCGGCGGGAAGCGAGGTCTCCGCGGACTCACGGAGCGCGGCGATGCGCCGTTCGACCTCGCCGGCGAAGGCATCGGCCTGCCGCGCGGCGTCGGCGGCGGCCTTGTCGCGGATCGACATCGCCTCCGCAGCTGCCTCCCGCTGCGCGGCGGCCTCGTGGAGCGCGGCCTGCGACGCCGACTGCTCGGCGGTCAGCGCAGCCGCCTCACGCGCCTCAACGATGGCGCGCCGCGCCTCGTCCTCGGTGCGGAGCACCTGCTCCAGCCTGTCCACGCTGCTCTCCTCGGCCCGGCAGCCACCCTCGATGAGGTGGATTCTAGCGCAACGCGTCCTCCCGCCCGCGGACGATATAATGTCGCGCGACCCGCGTCCCCTCCGACGTCACC
>VAUM01000220.1:2770-3338 GCA_005774595.1 Actinomycetota bacterium | reverse complement strand
GTGCGGACACCAACCCGCTGCGCGCGTTCGACTGCAAGGCGCCGCGCTGCGTCGGGGTGATGGCGGGCGCGCCGCTTCTGCGCGACCACCTGTGCGAAGGCTGCCGCGCGCACCATGCGGCCGTCGAGGGCTACCTGACCTCGCTCGGCATCGCGTACGAGGAGGCGCCGGACCTCGTGCGCGGCCTGGACTACTACACGCGGACCGTCTTCGAGATCCAGGTGGCCGAGGGCTTGGGGTCGCAGAACGCCATCGGTGGAGGCGGCCGCTACGACCGGCTCTTCGAGACCTACGGCGGCACGGCCACGCCCGGCCTGGGCTGGGCGCTCGGCTTCGAACGCACGCTGCTCGCCCTCGAAGCGGCCGGCGTCACCCCGCCCGCACTGCCCCGCGCGGAGGTGTTCGTCGCGCGCGTGGACGACAGCGCCACCGGCGAGGTGTTCTCGATGGTGGCGCGCTTGCGCGAGGCGGGTATCGCGGCCGAGATGGACCATCAGGGGCGCTCGCTGAAGTCCCAGCTCAAGGCCGCGGACCGGCTCGGCGCGCGCCTCGTGGCGGTCGTCGGGCC
>VAUM01000220.1:0-2760 GCA_005774595.1 Actinomycetota bacterium | reverse complement strand
CGGGCTGGCCGCGGCGGTCCGGGCGACCCTGGCGGGGTAGCGTCCGCGCGAAGGAGCCGCACCGCGAGCCGGGGGGAGGCACGCTTTGCTGCCGAGGGTCATCATCTACGACGTCGTCTCACTCGACGGCCGCATCGAGGGCTTCGAGCCGGACGTCGGCGCGTTCTACACGCTGGCGCGCGACATCGCCGAGGATGTCATCCTCGCCGGCGCCGACACGATGCTCGCGGGCGGGGACGCCGTGCCGGCAGACGACCTCGCCTCGCCTCCGGCTGAGCCCAGCGGCGGTTCCGCGCCCCTGCTCGCGATCGTCGACTCGCGCGGGCGCGTGCGCTCGTGGGACTGGCTGCGAGAGCAGCAGTACTGGCGCGACGCGGTCGCGCTGGTGAGCGACGCGACCCCCGCTGACTACCTCGCGCACCTCGACTCCCGGCGCGTGGCGCGCTTCGCATGCGGCGCCGACCGCGTGGACCTGCGTGCGGCACTGACCTGGCTTGTCGACGAGCATGGCGCGCGCACGGTGCGCGTCGAGTCGGGCGGCGCGCTCAACGGGGCGCTGCTGCGCGCGGGCCTCGCCACGGAGGTGCACCTGCTCGTCCAGCCGTGCCTGGCGGGCGAGGCGCAGCGCTCGTTCATCCGGGGCGCGCTCTCGGCTCCAGTGGCACTCGAACTGATTGCGTGCGACGCGCGTGACGACGGGCTCGTCCACGTGCGCTACCGCGTCGCTGACACGTAGACCGTCGCGCTTGCCGTATACTGCCTGAACGCTCGCACCGCCCTCGCAGGAAGGCCCTCGCCGTGACCCAGCTTCCCGCCACCCATTCGCTCCGCACGCACGTCTGCGGCGACCTGCGCGCCGGGCAGATCGGCGAACGCGTGACGCTGGCGGGCTGGGTGCACCGGCGCCGCGACCACGGCGGGCTCGTCTTCATCGACCTGCGCGACCGCTCCGGCATCGTGCAGTGCGTCTTCGACCCGGACGCGTCGGGCGCCGCGTTCGTCACCGCCGAGCAGGTGCGCCCTGAGTGGGTCGTGCTGCTCTCGGGTGCGGTCCGCCACCGCCCCGCCGGCACGGAGAATCCCGGCATGCCCACCGGCGAGGTCGAGGTGGTCATCGACGCAGCCGAGGCGCTCAACCGCTCCGAGACACCGCCGTTCGAAGTGGACTCGGCGATCGAGACCGACGAGACGCTGCGCCTGAAGTACCGCTACGTCGACATCCGCCGCCCCGAGGTGCTCGCCGCGCTCCAGTTGCGCGACCGCGTCACACAGCGCTTCCGCCGCTCGCTCGAACACGCGGCTTCATGGAGGTCGAGACCCCGATACTGACGAAGTCCACGCCCGAGGGCGCGCGCGACTTCATCGTCCCGAGCCGGCTGAATCCCGGCAAGTTCTACGCCCTGCCCCAGTCGCCCCAGCTGTTCAAGCAGCTGCTCATGGTCGCCGGCATCGAGCGCTACTACCAGATCGCACGCTGCTTCCGCGACGAGGACCTGCGCGCCGACCGGCAGCCGGAATTCACCCAAGTCGACGTCGAGATGTCGTTCATCTCGGCCGATGACATCCTCGCGCTCATGGAGGAGGTCATGCACGAGGTCCTGCGCGAGGCGGGCATCGACCTCGAGCTCCCGCTGCCGCGCCTCACCTATGCCGAGGCGATGGACCGCTTCGGCTCCGACCGCCCGGACGTTCGCTTCGGCATGGAACTGCATGACGTGTCCGAGGCCTTCGCGACCTCGGAGTTCAAGGTCTTCTCGGGCGCTCTCGCCGGTGGGGGAGCCATCAAGGGGCTGAACGCCAAGGGTGCCGGGGACTGGGCGCGCTCGCGCATCGACGCGCTGAACCAGGCCGCGATCGACGCGGGCGCGAAGGGCCTGGCCTGGGCCGCGTTCACGTCCGACGGCGAGGTCAAGTCGCCCGTCGCGAAGTTCTTCACCGACGCCGAGATGGCCGCGCTGCGCACTGCCCTCGCCGTCGAGCCGGGCGACCTGGTGTGCATGGTCGCCGATGCACGCGATGTCGCCAACGAGGTCCTCGGCACGCTGCGGCTGCGCCTCGCCGACGAGCTCGGCGTGGCCCGCGATGGCCACGAGCTGCTGTGGGTCGTGGACTTCCCGGCGTTCAAGTACGACGCCGAGGAGGGCCGCTGGGACGCCAACCACCATCCGTTCACGCGCCCCTTCGACGAGCACCTCGACCTGATCGAGAGCGATCCGGGCGCGGTGCTGTCATACGCCTACGACCTCGTCATGGACGGGCTGGAGATCGGCGGCGGCACGCTGCGCATCCACGACGCCGACCTGCAGCGCCGCGCTCTCGCGCTGCTCGGCCACGGCCCCGAGGCACAGGCGGACAAGTTCGGCTTCCTGCTCGAGGCGCTGTCGCTCGGCGCACCGCCCCACGGCGGCATCGCACTGGGGCTCGACCGCCTCGTGATGCTGCTGGCCGGTGCGTCGTCGATCCGCGACGTGATCGCGTTCCCGAAGACGTCGTCGGGCGGCGACCCGCTCACCGGCGCGCCCGATGCGGTCTCGGCCCGGCAGATGAAGGACGTGCACCTGCGCGCCGACTGACGCGCTGGCGTCGGCGGCGTTTCGCATCGCTTCCGTGAACCGCGCCCGTTCCGGTGGCGTCACACTGCCGGAAGGCGGTACACTCGACGGCGAGGCGTGTCCTGCATGCGGCCCCGGTCGTTCGTGGCTGAACCAACATCTTTGACTCGGGAGCCTCACCATTCCGCGGCAGACAGGGATCCTCGGT
>VAUM01000219.1 GCA_005774595.1 Actinomycetota bacterium | reverse complement strand
GGGTCTGCGTGCATGCCGCCCGGTTCCGGACGCGCGTGGTCGCTGCGGTCCGGATGCCGCCACGTCAGCGGCATGAGCGAGATGACGGGCCCGAGCGCGCGCACGTTGCGCTCGATCGCCTCCCGGCCGCACACTGGGGCGCCCGCGCGCAGCGCGAACAGCCGGTCCGCGGCCGCGACCTCGCACCCGGCGTCGAGGAAGCCTTCGGTCATCCCCCAGCGGTCCGCCGCGGAGCAGACGAGGACACGCTTGCCCGCCAGCTCCAGGCCGAGATCCTCGGCCATGACGCGGACAACGTCGGCCTCCACCGCGCCCTTCAGTCCGCTGCCGTCCACGAGCGGAGTCTCGCGGCACGCTCGTGCGAAGCGCCTCCCGTTGCGCAACCACCACGTGCGGCCCGCGGCCGACATCGACATGTTCGCGCCGCCCAAGCCGAGGGCGTCCACCTCGCCGTCCAGCTCCTCGAGGAGCGACACCGCGCGCGAGACGTCGCCGCCGGTGCCGATGCGCCGCACGTGGAAGCGCTCGCCGAACAGGTCGAGCTCGACCTCGTGGTCGCGCTTCGACGAGCCGAGGCTCACGCTCACGACGGTCTTCACCGAGGCCGCCGAACGCAGCGCCGGAGCCTCATCACGCATTCCGCTCGTACACGATCGCGAGTCCACGCAGCGTCAGGTCGGGGTCGGCCTCGGCGACGGTCTCGCACAGCGGTGTCATGCGCGCCGCCAGGCCGCCGGTCGCGATCACCGGGCACTCGGTGCCGATCTCGGCCCAGCAGCGGCGGACGAGCCCGTCCACCATCGCCGCCTCACCGAGCAGCAGTCCCGACTGCACGCTCTCGCGGGTGTTGCTGCCGATCGCCTTGCCCGGCGGCTCGAGATCGACCTTGCTCAGCCTCGCCGCCGCCTCGAAGAGCGCCTCGGCACTCGTCTCCACGCCCGGAGCGATCGCGCCGCCGATGTAGGCGCCCGACGCATCCACCACGTCGATGGTCGTCGCGGTGCCGAAGTCCACCACGATCACGGGCGCGCCGCACCGCTCGACCGCCGCCAGAGCGTTGACGATGCGGTCGGCGCCGACCTCCCGGGGGTCGTCGTAGCGGATCTTCAGGCCCGTCTTCAGGCCCGGGCCGACCACCATCGGCGAGCGCCCGGTGGCCGACTCGGCCATCTGCTCGAACGCGCCGGTCAGCGCCGGCACGACCGACGCGACGACGACCCGCTCCACGTCGCCCCAGTCGCGGCCCGCGACCAGCATCAGCCCGCCCACCTTCACCCGCAGCTCATCACTGGTGAGCGACGCGTCGGTCGAGACGCGCCAGTGCTCGATCAGCTCCCGGCCGTCGAACAGCCCCAAGACCGTCTGGGTGTTGCCGACGTCTATGGCCAAGAACATGCGCGCCCCTTCGCGGTGACGGAACGGTGACGAGGCGCGCCGCGACCGCGGAGCCCCGCACACCCGATGCTATCATCGGGCACGCCGCCACGCACGGTGAACGGAGGAGTCCCGATGACAGGCAGCGCCCCGAGGGTCCTCGTCGTCGACGACGAGGCGGCCATCACCGACCTGGTCTCGTTCAACCTGCGCCGCGAAGGGTACGAGGTGGACTGCGCGGCGGACGGCGACTCCGCGCTGCGCATGTCCGATGAGCACCCCTACGACCTCGTCATCCTCGACATCATGCTTCCCGGCCTCGACGGCTACGAGGTCTGCCGCCGGCTGCGCGCCGCCGGCGAAGTGCCGGTGTTGTTCCTGTCGGCTCGCGATACGGAACTCGACAAGGTCGTGGGGCTCGAGATCGGCGGCGACGACTACCTCGCCAAGCCCTTCGGTATCCGCGAGCTGCAGGCCCGCGTGCGCGCCCTCCTCCGCCGGTCGGCCGGTGCGCGCACGGGCGATGGCGCCACTGCCGGAGGCTCGCCGATCACCGCATCCGGGATCACGCTGGACGAGGACGCACACGAGGCCGTCTACGGCGAGAAGCGCACCCCCATCGACCTCACGCCGCGCGAGTTCGAGCTGCTCGCCTGCCTCATGCGCCACGCCGGCAAGGTACTCGGCCGCGAGCAGCTGCTGCGGCAGGCCTGGGGCTGGGAGTACCTCGTCGAGACGAAGACCGTCGACACCCATGTCAAGCGCCTGCGCGACAAGCTCGAGGCCGCCGGCGCCGACCCCGGCCTCGTCGAGACCGTCCGCGGCTACGGCTACCGCATCGCCCCGTAGGGCGCGCCCGCGATGCCGACGTCGATCCGCACCCGGCTGCTCGCGTCGTTCCTCGCGGTCGCGATGCTGTCGGCCGCGGGGCTGTCCCTGTACTTCCTCGGCGAGCTGGAGTCGTTCGCCCTGCGCAAGCTCGAGGAGCGCCTCTACACCGAGGCGCGGCTGACCGCGGCGCTCGTCGCGCCGGCGTTCCGACACTCGGGCGCGGAACCGTCGGCGACGCTCGAGACGAGCGAGACCGCGGATCTCGGCGACGCTCTGGTCGGCGCAGGCGGCGACCTCTCGTCGCGAGTCCGCGTGCTCGACGTGCAGGGCCGCACCCTGGCGGACTCCACCGGCGAGCCCGTCGGGACCGACCACTCCGGCTCGCCCGAGGTGGCCGAGGCGCTCATGGGACCGTACGGAGCGGACACGCGCGTGCTCGAGGACGGCCGCGTCGCGCTCTACGTCGCGGTGCCGGTGCGCGTCTCGGGACGCGTCGCCGCGATCGCGACCGCGTCGGCCACCACCTTCTCCATCCGCACCCTCATCTGGAGCTACCGCTTCAAGCTCGGCGTGCTGGCGCTCGTGTTCGTCGTCGTCGCGCTCGCGGCGGCCGAGATGCTCGCACGGTGGCTCGCCCGCCCGCTGTCGGACCTCGCGGCCACCGCCGACGCCTTCCCCGCCGACCACTCCGTCCGCGCCACACCGTCCGGCTCGCGGGAGACCCGCGCGGTCGCCGAGGCGTTCAACGCGATGGCCGGTCAGGTCGAAGGCGTGGTGACCGAGCTGCGCGGCGAGGAGCAGCGCAAGAGCCGCTTCGTCTCCGACGTCAGTCACGAACTGCGCACGCCGCTCACGGCCATCCGCGGCGCCGCCGAGACACTTGCCGAGGGCGACGTACCGCCCGCGGACGCCGACCGGTTCCTCGCCACGATCATCGCGGAGTCGGACCGGCTCACGCGGCTGACGAGCGACCTGATGACGCTGCAGCGCATCGAGGGCGCCACGGGCGAGCTGCCGCTGCACCGGCTCGACCTCGCCGAGGTCGCGCGGCGCGCGGTGGGCGCGCTCGAGCCGCTCACCGGCTCGCGCGGCGTGGCGGTCGAAATCTCCGGCTCCGCACCCGCGGTCCTCGGCGACCCGGACCGCATCCAGC
>VAUM01000218.1 GCA_005774595.1 Actinomycetota bacterium | reverse complement strand
TGTATGCCAGCTCCCTGAGAGGCGTCTCCAGGCTCAGTCACGGTTTGAGGTCTCGGGTCGGGCTACACACCGTGACGAGCGTGCCCTTCCCCAGCGAGATCACGTTCCCTGGCCGCATACCCGCGTCAGCGGCCCCGGTAGTCCCCTGATGACGTCGCATCCGGCACCGGGGACTCGTGCCGGGCGACGCTCACCGCTGTCTAGGCGGCGAGGGCGAGATCGTTGTTGGCGCTTGCGCGTCGTTTACCCCTGTTTAGCGAGGTGAGGAGACCTCGGCCTGCTTCCTCTCTCAGAACTGCCATATCGAAACCGGTCACCCCCACGAGTTCGTGGGCACGGTCTTCTGTCAACGTGCCGACCCTCCATCCGGAGAGCGTTGCGGATTATACGCGCCGCCACGGACACGCGCACGGATGTGCTTCGTGACCTGCGGGTTCACCCGCACGCGCACGGCCGCGCTACTCGCCCTTCTGCCGCTCCCGCAGCGCGCGCTGGACGTCGCGCTCCTGGTCGCGCTTGGCGATGGAATCGCGCTTGTCGTAGGTGTGCTTGCCCCGGCACAGCCCGAGCTCGAGCTTGGCGATGTTGCGCTCGTTGAAGTAGATGCGCAGCGGCACGAGCGTGTACCCGCGCTCCTTGGTCTTGGCGCCGAGGTAACGGATCTGCTTGGCGTGGAGCAGCAACTTGCGGATGCGGTCCGGGTCGACGTTGGCGCGGTTGCCGTGGCTGTAGGGCGAGATGTGGACCCCGTGCAGCCACGCCTCGCTGCGCCTGATCACGGCGAACGAGTCGCGCATCTGCGCACCGTGCTGCCGCAGGGACTTCACCTCGGTCCCCGTCAGCGCGATGCCCGCCTCGAAGGTCTCCTCGACGAAGTAGTCGTGGTAGGCCCTCTTGTTGGAGGCTATGAGCCGATCGTCCTTGGTCACTTGGGTCCCGCTCGCGTCGGTCCGTGCGCCCCTCATCGGGCGCCGCACCGCTGAATGCTAGCATGGGGCGACGACCCGGCCGGCTCGCACGAGGAGGACGAGATGGACGGCGGCTACTATCCGCAGCAGCCCGCGGCGTACCAGCCGCAGCAGCCCGTGCAGTACAGCGACTCGCAGCGGATCATGTACCTGGAGCAGCGCATCGCCGCACTCGAGGCGCGCATCCCGCACACCAACCTGATCAGCCCGCGCTTCATGCAGCGCGCGTGGGCCGTGTTCGGCCACTACTTCGTGTCGTCGCTGGTCATCGGCCTGATCGTGGGCCTCGTGATGACCGTGATCAGCATCATCCTCACGCTCATCTTCGGCGCGGGGATCGCGGCGCTCATCCCGTCGCTGCAGAACTCGCTCGGCGGGTACTAGGGGGCGCGGCGGGGCACCCGGCCAGCGGGACGCCGCGCGCCCCCGCGCGCTACGGCGTGAAGTCCGTCCCGGCTTTGAGGTCGAGCACGAACCGCGTCAGCAGTGCGACCGCGTGCTCGACGTCCGCGAGCGCGAGCACCTCGGTGGGCGTGTGCATGTAGCGCAGCGGGATGCTCACCAGCCCGGCGGCCTTGCCGGCCTTGGTGAGCTGGATGACGTTCGCGTCCGTGCCGGTGCCGCGCGGCTCGCCTTCGACCTGGAACGGCACCTTCGCCCTCTTCGCGGCGGCGCACAGCAGGTCGAACACCTTCGGGTTGATGTTGGCGCCGCGCGTGACGACCGGACCCTTGCCGCACTCGACCTCGCCGTGGCGGCGCTTGTCGACGTCGGGGTAGTCGGTGGCGTGCGTGACCTCCACCGCGATGCCGACCACCGGGTCGATCGCGTACGCGGACGTGTGCCCGCCGCGCAGGCCGATCTCCTCCTGCACGGTCGCCGCGGCGACGAGGTCGCCCTTCGCCCCGCCGGCCTTCTTCACCTCGGCGAGCACGCGCGCGCAGACGAACGCGCCGACCTTGTCGTCGAACCCGCGCGAGACCGCCATGCCGCTCCCGAACGTCTCCAGCCCCACCGCGAGCGTGACCGGGTCGCCCACGCGCACGCGCTTCTTCACGTCGGCGGCCGGCAGCCCGAGGTCGATGAAGAGCTTGTGCATCTTCGTGACCGACTTGCGGTCGTCCTCGTCGAGCAGGTGGATCGGCATGCGCCCGATGACGCCGAGCAGCGCGCCCTTGGCGGTGTGCACGCGCACGCGCATCCCCGGCAGGACGGCCGCATCGACTCCGCCGATCGAGGCGAACGCGAGGTACCCCTCGGCCGTGACGTAGTTGACCATGAAGCCGATCTCGTCGACATGGCCGGCGAGCATGACGCTCGGGCCGCCATCGGAGCCGGTCAGCGTGGCGTGGACCGAGCCCATGACGTCGGTGGCCACGCTGTCGGCGTGCTTGCCGACCCACTCGCGGAACACCGCCGCGGCGGGCTGCTCATAGCCCGACGGCGACGGCGCGTCGATGAGAGCGGTGAGGAACTTCAGGTCGGCTGCGCGCATGAGCGCCGCCTTTCGGGTCGGGCCGGGAGAGGTCCGGCGGGACGCGCGGGCGTCGTCAGTCTAGCGCACGCGGCCGCGCGCGCCCTTCGCTCGGGTACACTTGCGCCGGGCCGCGCGCGTGCGGTGCGGCGCAGACCGACGGAGGGCGTGCGCGTGGACTGTCCGAACTGCGGGGCCGAGAACTCCGAGCAAGCGACGTTCTGTTCGCTGTGCCTCGCGAAGTTCCCGCGCGTCGAGGAGACCGTCCCGTGCGCACCGGCGCCCACCGCCGAGGACCTCGCCTGCAACCTCAACGTCCCGCTCGCGGGCGCGCCCTCGGGCGCGCGCGTGCCGTCGTGGGCCGGGCCGAAGTACAAGGAGGCGTGCGACGCGCTCGTGCGCGGCAACGCGCTCATGCGCCAGGGCAACCCCGAACCCGCCGCGCGCAAGTACGAGACCGCGCTCGAACTGTTCGATCGGGTCTTCGGCATGGACGCACCGGAGCTCGAGGCCGTGTACGAGAACCTCTATCAGGCGTACGAGGCGCTTGGCGAGGGCGAGAACGCCGCGCGTACCCTCGGCCACCTGCTCGCCGTGTCGTCGCAGGCGCACGGCGCGAACTCGCTGCAGACGGCGCCGACGCTGCAACGCCTCGGGCGCGCGGAGATGCAGCACGGGCTGTTCCTCGATGCCGAGGAGCACCTGTGCGCGGCGCTCGACATCTTCGCCGCTGAGCTCGGGCCCACGAGCCGCCCGGCTATCATCGCCGAGCTCGACGTCTCGACCATCCTGCTCGCGCAAGGCCGCTACGAGGAGGCCGAGGGCCTGCTGCGCGACTCGATCGACGGGATGGAGGCGCGTGGCGAGACGGGTCTTCAGCTCGCGATGCGGCTCGAGAACCTCGCTGCAGTGTACGCG
>VAUM01000217.1 GCA_005774595.1 Actinomycetota bacterium | reverse complement strand
CCTGAGCGCCGAGTCGCCGAGCGCCGCCAGGTCCGGCGGAAGCCCGAGGGTCGTGGTGACGCTCGCCTGCACGCCGCCATCGCGAGCGAGAGCCAGCCTGGTGCTCGAGCCGCCCGCGGCAGCCTCCGCGTTCACCCATCCGAACACGGTCAGCCTCAGCGCCGCCCACTGGCCCCTCAGCTCCGCTGCCCGGGTCTCGGGAAGTGTGGCCTCGAGCCGTGACAGGGACGTGTCGACCAGCCGGTCGGATCCTCGCAAGGCGCCGTAGGTGCCGGACACCTCCTCCGGCGCCCGGCCCTCGCGCACTGCGAATCCCATCCCGGTGGCATCGCCGAGGAACGCGGTGACGTCCTTGGACGCCGAGAGCGCCGCACTGCTGCGAGCGCGGGCGCGAAGCGCATCCGCCTCGGATGCCGCGGCCCGCGACTCCGCGATCCGCGCCACGGACGCGATCGCTACGTTGACCACGAGCATCATCGAGATGACGAGCGCTATGCGCGCCCGAACGCTGAGGTGCATGTCGGCTTCTCCTTGTCTCACACGGCGATGCCGAGTTCGGCCGCCGCTTCCTTCAGGCGTGTGATCCGGTCGGGGTCGTCAGCGTCGGCGGCGCCGACGAGCGCCACGAGGAAGCCCGTCCGGGAGGCCAGCTCACCCTTCGCGCGGATGAGTCCCATCGGGTCGTCGACGTAGCGGGCCTCGAGTTGCCGAATGACCGCGACGGCTATCGAGTGGAGTTGGCCCATCACGCCTCCGCCTCCCCCTCGGCCGCCGCGCGCTCCGCCGGCGAGAACACGACCGCGAGGGTGCGGACGCCGCCGAGCGCGAGGACCATGCCCGCGAGCGCGAGCATGCGCTGCCACGTCACGTCGCCGGCGTACATCGCGAGCCAGACCTCGCGCAGGACGAACGCGAGCGACGCGTCGACCAGGTGCGTGATCCGGATGCGCTTCGAGCGCATGTAGCCCGTGAGGGAGTGGAACAGCTCGATGAAGATGAGCACCGCCAGCACCTCGACGGACAGCGCCTTGAAACCGTCGGCCGCACGCCCGGTGATCGCGCTGACGACGTCGCCGACCACGCCCCAGACGGCCCAGACGAGGGCGACGAGCAGCGCCACGGCGAGCACCTCGACCAGAACGGCGATCACGGCGTCCTGCAGCCGCGCCATCACGTCCCGGGGCGTGGCGCCCTCGGCCCGGCCTCCGGCTCGTATGGTCGTCTTCAGGGCGCGCATGGTTCGACCAGCCTACGGTCCGCCGCGCGGCGGGTGGTTGCACGCCCGCAAACGCGGTGTTAAGCCGGCGCAAACAGATCGCGGGCGGCTCGGTGAGGCGCACGGCGGCGCACCCGCGTTCGGCCGGGCTGACCGTGGGATAATCCGCAGGGGACCACACCCTTCGCAGACGGGAGCGCATCGCATGGACCACCTGAGCATCGCGGACATCCTGCTGCGCCTCGGCGCCGCCGCCGCTGCCGGGCTCGTCGTCGGCCTCGAACGCGAGCAGCACGAGAAGGCGGCCGGCCTACGCACGCTCGCGCTCGTCTCGATCGGCAGCGCGCTTCTCGTGATCACCGCCGCGCTCGTCGCGCCGGCCGAGATCGTGCGCATGGCGGCGGGCATCGCGACCGGCGTGGGCTTCCTCGGCGCCGGAGCGATCCTGCGCGAGCGCGGGGAGGTGACCGGCTTGACGACCGCGGCCACGGTCTGGACCGCCGCGGCCCTCGGCGCGGCCGCCGCGGCGGGCGCCTTCGTCCTCACGGCTTTCGGCACCGCGCTCGCGCTCGTCGTGCTCGAGGTGCTGCGCCTCGTCGACCTGCGCTCGGCACAGCAGGACGCGAGGGTCTACGAGGTGACCTTCGCCGGAGCTGAATGGGACGAGGCCGCAGCGAGACGGTGCCTCGCCGAGGCGGGCCTGCGGACGACGCTGATGGGGCTCGCGTGGTCGCGCGACGAGGTGGTCGCCACGTGGCGCGTCGTCGGCCGGTGGGAGCGTCACGAGAAGGGGATCGCCGCCCTGCGCGACGCCCCGTCCGTGAGAGCGCTCCGCGTCATGACCTGACGGGCGCGGCCGCCCTACCCCGCGGCGTCGAGCAGCTTCGCCGCGACCTGCTTCTTGCGCGACAGCACGCCGGGCAGCCATGCCGAGCCGCCGGAGAGGTCCGCCTCGAGCGCGCGCTCGGCGAGTCGCGTCCGGCCCACGGCGAGGACCTCGGTCCCCTCACGCACCACGTCGGTGACCATCAGCAGCAGCAGCGTGCAGCCGCGCGCGGAGCGCATGCGCTCCATCTCCGCAACGAGCGCGTCCCTGTGCTCCGCGATGAGCGCCGCCGCGTCGACCGTCTCGACCTGCGCCACGGCGACGTGCTCGTCGCGCACGCGGTACTCCTTGAGGTCCGCGGTCACGGCGCGCTCGGCGGAGAACGTCTCGGCGGCGGAACGCGCTCGGAACATCTCCATCCCGAACGCGAGTGCGTCGACCCCGGCGATCCCGGCGAGCCACGACGCGATCTCGGAGTCGGTCTCCGTGGTCGTCGGCGACTTGAGCAGCACCGTGTCCGTGAGCACCGCCGAGAGCATGACCCCGGCCATCGCGGCGGACGGATCGACGCCGAGCTCGCGGTAGCGGGTCGCCACGATGGTCGCCGTGGAACCCACCGGCATGTTCAGGAACAGGATCGGCGATGCGGTCTGCACGTCCCCCACGCGGTGGTGGTCGACGATCTCGACCACCTTCGCCTCGTCGAGGCCCGGCGCCGATTGCGACAGCTCGTTGTGATCCACGAGCACCACGCGCCGCCGCAGGCCGCGCGCGACGTTCGTGCGCGTGAGCATGCCCTGCACGCGTCCCTCTCCGTCGACCACGACCGCCTCCCTGCGCGGGCTCGCCAGCAGGTCTTCCGCCGCCTCCGCGAGCAGCGCGTCGGGCTCGACGGTGAGCACGCCTCGGTCCATGACCTGGGCGACCGTGCGCGAGAGGTTGATGCGGCGCGCCGCAGCGAAGGTGTTGTGCGCGGTCGACACGACCGCCGCGCCCGTGGTGGCGGCACGCTCGAGCACCTCGGCGCCGGGACGGAAGCCGCCGGTCACCACGAGGCACGCCACCCCGGCGTCGAGCGCCATCGGCTGCGTGCGCACGCGGTCGCCCACGACGAGCGTGTCACCTGCGCGGATGTGCGCGAGCATCGTGCCCGGCTCCATCGCGCCGATGAGCACGTTGCCCTCGAGCACGCACGCGGCGTCGCCCGCGAGCACCTCGCCGTCGAGCGCAGCCGCGAGCTGGCCGACGGTCACCGGCCGGTCCGTGAAGCCCGCGACCGCCGTCTCTTCGACGTACAGCTCGGCGAGCGCCGCCTGGTCGATCAGCCCG
>VAUM01000216.1 GCA_005774595.1 Actinomycetota bacterium | reverse complement strand
TCGCAAAGAACACCGGCGAGGCGATCACCAGCGCGCCGGCGGAGTCGAGCGCGGCGTACACCTCGCGCATGCGGTCGCGGATGACGCACTCGCCCGTCAGCGAGCACGCGTTGCACCCTCGGCACGGCTCGATCCCCGGCTCCGCCGCCACGATGGCCGCCGTGGCCGCGCCAGCCTCGCGCGCGCCCTCGAGCGCGGCATCGAGCATGCGCTCGCTGTTGCCGTGGCGGCGCGGGCTGCCCGCGATGCCGAGGACCGCGGCGGCCTCAGGCACGCTCGGGCCCGCCGAACAGCCGGCGCGCGTTCTCGAGCGCCGCCAGCGAGACCACCTCGGCCGGCTCGCCACGCACCTCCGCCGCCTTCGTGATCGTGAGCGTGACCCACGCCGGCTCGTTGGTGCGCCCCCGCAGCGGCTCGGGCGCCATGAACGGGCAGTCCGTCTCGAACAGGACGCGGTCGAGCGGAACGGCGAGCAGCGCCTCGCGGACGTCGGCCGCGCGGCGGAAGGTCAGCGGGCCGGCGAACGAGATGTGACACCCGAGCTCGAGGAAGGGCGCCACGAGCGCGGGGCCGCCGGTGAAGCAGTGCAGGACGCACCCGGCATCGGGCAGGCCGACCTCGCGCATGAGCGCGATGCCCTCCTCGTGCGCCTCGCGCAGGTGCACGACGGCCGGCAGGTCGAACTGCCTGGCGAGTTCGAGCTGTGCCGAGAACGCGCTCACCTGGTCGGCGCGCGGCGAGTGGTCGTAGTGGAAGTCCAGCCCGATCTCGCCGATCCCGGTGACCACGGGCAGCGCGGCGAACTCGGTGATGAGCGCGCGCACGGACTCGTCGTAGTGGCGCGAGTTGTGAGGGTGCACGCCGACGATGACGCGGACCTCCGGCGGCACGCTGTCAGGGATCGCCCAGTTCACGAGCCGCGCGTTCGCCTCGTCCGCCCACGCCTGGACGCTGTCGAGCGAGGCGCCCGCGTTCTCCGTCGGGTCGACGACCGTCACCACGAACGTCGTCCCCGCGAGCGCCGCGCGCTCGAGCGCGCCGGCCGGGTCGTCGAGCATGTCGAGGTGCGCGTGGGTGTCGGCGCTGCGCGCGCCGATCACCGGCAGGTCGACGTTGCCCGGCGACATCGAAGCGCTACCCCTCCTCGACGATGCGCGGGAACAGCGGCTCGCCCTTGTCCACCGCAGCGCCCACCGTCAGGCCGCCCCATGCCGCGCGGGCGGGCAGGTCGGTGACGGCAGCGAGGTCGCCGGCGCCGATGCGCCGCCACACCTCGGCCGACGTCGCGGGCATGACCGGCGCGGTGTGGAGCGCGATGATCCTGACGGCCTCGAGAGCGTCGTGGATGACGGCCGCCAGGCGCGGGTGCGTCGCCGGGTCCTTCGCGAGGTTCCACGGCGCCGCGGTCTCGACGTAGCGGTTCGCGCACTTCACGACGTCCCATGCGGCCTCGAGCGCGCCCGCGTAGTCGAACTCGCGCATCGCGGCCTCGTAGCGCTCCGGCAGCGCCTCGGCGAGCCCGCGCAGCTCGGCATCCTCGGCGGTGACCGGCTCGGCATCCGGACGCGCGGGCACGATGGCGTCGAAGTACTTCTCGGTCATGTTGAGCAGGCGCGAGACGAGGTTGCCCCAGTCGTTGGCCAGATCGCCGTTGTAGCGCTGGACCATCGCCTCCATCGAGATCGCGCCGTCCGCGCCGAACTGCACGTCGCGAAGGAAGTAGTAGCGGTAGCCGTCGACGCCGAACCTCGCGACGAGATCGGCGGGGCTCTGCGCGTTGCCCTTCGACTTGCTCATCTTCTCGCCCTTGGCCAGCAGGAAGCCGTGCGCGAAGACCGTACGCGGCAGCGGCAGCCCGGCCGCCATGAGCATCGCCGGCCAGATGACGCAGTGGAACCGGATGATGTCCTTGCCCACGAAGTGGACGTCGGCGGGCCAGTAGCGCTCGAAGCGCTCCGAGTCGACCCCATAGCCGGCCGCGGTCACGTAGTTGAGCAGCGCGTCGATCCACACGTAGGTCACGTGGTTCTCGGCGAAGGGCAGCGGCACGCCCCAGGTGAACGTCGTGCGGGAGATCGACAGGTCCTTCAGACCGCCGCGCACGAACGAGACGACCTCATTGCGCCGCGTCTCAGGCTGTACGAACTCAGGCCGCTCCTCGTAGAGGGCGAGCAGACGGCCGGCGAACTCGGAGAGCTTGAAGAACCAGTTGTCCTCGCGAACGAACTCGACGTCGCGGCCGCAGGTGGGGCACTTCCCCTCCGCAAGCTGCTCGGCCGTCCAGTAGGTCTCGTCGGGCACGCAGTACCAGCCCTCGTAGTGGCCCTGGTACAGGTAGCCGTCGTCGTGCAGCTTCGTCCAGAACGCCTGCACGCCGGCCTTGTGGCGCTCCTGGGTGGTGCGGATGAAGTCGTCGTTGCTGATGTCGAGCATCTCCCAGGTCTCGAGGAACCTCGGCGCGATCGAGTCGCACCACTCCTGAGGGGAGACGCCGTGCTCCTCGGCGGCCTGAGCGACCTTCTGCCCGTGCTCGTCGAGGCCGGTGAGGAAGAAGACGTCCGAGCCGGTCATCCGGCGGTAGCGTGCGAGCGCGTCCGCGGCGACGGTCGTGTACGCCGTGCCGAGGTGCGGCACGGAGTTCACGTAGTAGATCGGCGTCGTGAGGTAGAACGAGGGCCTGTCCATACGTTACGCTTCACGCCTTCAAGGGCAAGTTCTGACAGCAGAGGGCGGCACATCGGGGCTTCCGCCGGCCGGCGGGCCATCGGGTTCCGATGATACCCCAAGGCCGCGGCAGGCATGGGCGGGGGAAGGCGGGAACGATGAGGGACACCGGAATAGTCCGCAAGCTCGACGCGCTCGGGCGCATCGTCATTCCGATGGAGCTGCGCCGCACCTTCGGCATCGACACGGGCGACCCGATCCGCGTGTTCGTGGACGGCGACCGCATCGTCTTGCAGAAGCACGAGGCCTCGTGCGTGTTCTGCGGGACGACGGAGGGTGTCGGCGCGGTCCTGGAGCGCGCGGTGTGCACGGACTGCCTCGCGGCGATCAAGAAGGGCTGAGGCCTTCGCCCTAGCCCGAGCCGAGCGACGCGCGGTACACGCGGTTGCGAGGCGCCCCGGTCTCGGCGGCGACGAGCCTGACCGCCTGCGTGCGCGCAACGCCCTCGCGCACCCGCGCGTCAACGAGTGCGCGCAGGTCGTCGTCCGTGTGCGCGGCCGCGCCCTCGCCCGCAGCGGGCGGGCCGATGAGCAGCACGACCTCCCCCTTCACCTGCGCGCGCGAGGCGATCTCGGCCGCGACCTCGGCCGTGGTGCCCCGGACGACCTCCTCGAAGCGCTTCGTGAGCTCGCGCGCGAGCGCCGCGCGCCTGGCCGGGAACACCTCGGCGA
>VAUM01000215.1 GCA_005774595.1 Actinomycetota bacterium | reverse complement strand
GCGTCTACTCCGCGCGTCTGCTCGATGACCTCAAGGCAGAAAAGAGTCTGACGGTTGAGATGCTGGACCGTGCGGATGCCGACCAGAGACTGGAGCGCTCCGACTTGACGCTGGTGTTTGTGATTCCGGCCGGTTTTTCACGCGACCTGGCCGCCGGGCAGCCCGCTCAGGTAGTGTTTATGCAGCGGGGCAACGGGGGGCAGGAGGGGCAGATCGTGGCGAGCATGCTTCGCCGCGCTGGCGGGCGCGTCGCGGATCGGCGCGTCGCTCACCGGGCGCCCTCCACGAGGGCGGCGATGCGGTCCACCACCTGCTCGACCGTCAGCGCCGTGGTGTCGAGCACGTGCGCGTCGTCGGCGGTGGCCAGCGGCGAGGCCGCGCGCGTGGAGTCGGCGCGGTCGCGGCGATCGATGTCGGCGAGGACCTCGGCCTCCCCCATCGCATGGCCCGCGATCTTGTGGTCGATCGCGCGGCGGTGGGCGCGCACCTCGGGCGCCGCCGTCAGGTAGACCTTCACCTCGGCGCGCGGGAACACGACAGTGCCGATGTCGCGCCCCTCCACGACCGAGTCCGACTCGGCGCCCAGTTCGCGCTGGAGCGCGACCATCGCCTCGCGCACGGAAGGCGCGGCCGAGACCGGCGTGACCGCGCGGTCGATCTCGGGCGTGCGGATGCGGGACGTGACGTCGCTGCCGTCGAGGTAGACGCGCGTGGGGACCGGCTCGCCGGGCTCATGGCCGAAGCCGATGACGCACGAGCGCGCGAGGGCGCCGAGCGCGACGTCGTCTGCAAGGTCCGCCGCCGCGTCGACGGCCTTCACGGCGACGGAGCGGTACATCGCGCCGGTGTCCAGATAGCGCCAGCCGAGGCGCTTGGCGAGCGCCTTGGCGACGGTGGACTTGCCGGACCCGGCGGGCCCGTCGATGGCGACGATCACGATCGCTCCCTTGCGAGGGCGGCGGTGCGGCGCTTGCGGGCCGCCACGAGGCCGTTCCGCAGCGTGTAGAGGGTACCAGAGCGGCGGGGATGGGCGGGGCGCGAGCGCCGAGGGTCGGCGCGCGGACCCCGGTGAGGAGGCTCTGCGCGAGCCGCGCACTCAGTGCAGCGCGCTCTGTCCCTCGCCCTCGGCGGCGCCCCCGCCCGGAGGCGCCGTCACCTCGAACGGGACGCTGCGCGTGTGCGAGCCGTCCACGAACACCTCGAACGCGTAGGCGCCCGCGTGCGGCAGCAGCAGACCGTTCATCGTGAACAGCAGGTTCGCGCTGGGCTGGCCCCCGCCGGCGACCTCCGGCAGCTCCACGCGCTGCTCCATCGGCGGCACGACCGGCTGGCCGTCGTCGTCGACCAGGTTCGCGGCCACGGTGAACGACCGCGGCTCGCCGGGCTCGAGCGCGAGCCGGATCACCAGCGTCATCGTCGGATGCCGCCACGGCAGCTGCATCGCCGCGACACGGTCGAACGCCCCCGAGAGGATGAGCTTGCCCTCCTGTGTGATCGACGCGTAGTCGGCCACCACCGCCACGTCCACCCTCACCGGGAACCGCCTCCGCCCAACGCTGCCAGGTCCGCGAGGAACCCCGGGTAGCTCACCCCCACGCTCTCGAACCGCTCGATGCCCACCGGGCCGTCCGCCGCGAGCGCCGCCACTGCGTACGTCATCGCCAGGCGGTGGTCCCCGAGCGAGTCCAGCTCGGCAGCATGCAACTCGGCCACACCGTCCACCTCGAGCCAGTCGTCCCCGGTGCGCACAGAGACGCCCATCGCGCGCAGGCCGTCGGCCACGGCCGTCAGCCGGTCGGACTCCTTGACGCGCAGTTCGCGAACGCCCTCGAACCGAGTGGTCCCCTCGGCGCGCGCGGCCACGACCGCGAGCAGCGGCACCTCGTCGATCAGCGAGGGTGACTCGTCGGCGGCCACGAGCACGCCGCGCAACGCGGTGCCTCCGTGCACGACGATGTCGCCCACCGGCTCGGCGCCGGCCGCGCCGGTCGTGCGCGCCTCCACATCGGCGCCCATCCGCGCGAGCACCCGCAGGAACCCGAGGCGGGTGGGGTTCAGCGCGACGTCGCAGACCACGACGTCGCTGGCGGGCACGACGGTCGCCGCGCCCACCATGAACGCCGCCGACGACGGATCGCGCGGGACCGCGACGTCGGCGGCGATCGGGACCGCCGGCCCCTCGACCCAGCAGACGTGCAGGTCCTCGTCACGCCCGACCTCGATCCCGAACGCCGGCAGCAGCCGCTCGGTGTGGTCACGCGAGAGCACCGGCTCGCTGACGACCGTGCGACCGGACGCGCGCAGCCCCGCGAGAAGCACGGCCGTCTTGACCTGCGCGCTCGCGACCTGCGACTCGTGGTCGAGCGCGTGCAGGCCGCCGCCGAAGATGCGCACCGGCATCCGTCCTCCGGCCGCGGTGACGATCTCGGCTCCCATCGCGGACAGCGGCACCGTCACGCGGCCCATCGGGCGGCGCGACAGCGACTCGTCGCCGGTCAGCGTCACGCACACCGGCCAGCCCGCGAGCACGCCCATGAGCAGGCGCGCCGTCGTGCCCGAGTTGCCACAGTCGATCTCCGCGTCCGGCTCGGTCGGACCGGTCGCGCCCCAGCCGCTCACGGTCACGTCGAGCGAGCCGCCTCCGGCCTCGCTGATCCCCACGCCGGCGCCGAGCGCGTGCACGGCGGCCAGCGTGGAGCGCACGTCGGCCGAGTCGAGCACGCCGGTCAGGTGCGAGACGCCCCGCGCCATCGCCGCGAACAGGACGGCCCGGTGCGATACGGACTTGTCGCCCGGAACGCGGACCTCGCCGCGCAGCGGGCCTGCGGCGCGTGTCGCGACGTGCCTCACTCGGTGTCTGCCTCCAGCGGCCGCAGCTCGCACTCGAAGCCCCGGCTCGACAGGTCGCCGCAGAGCGCGTCGCGATCGCCCTCGTCGGTGAGCACGAGGCGCAGCACGGCCGAGTCCTCGGACTGGTGGTCGATCTCGATGTCCTCGATGTTGCACCCGGCACGCCCTACCGCGGTCGTGACCTCGGAGATGACGCCGGGGCGGTCGGTGACCGGCACGAGCAGCTCGAACAGCGCGGTGGTCGCGGGCACCCACTGCGCGGGCAGCGCGCGGCGGACCTCGGCGGCCTCGTCGAGCCACCGGCGGATACCCTCGGCGTCGCGGCGTCGCAGCATGTCCGAGAACTCGCCGAGGATCTCGCGCAGGTCGTCGATGCCGCAGGTCAGCGCTTCCGCGTTGTCGAGCGAGATGCCGGTCCACAGATCGGGTGAGCCCGCCGCGATGCGCGTCGTGTCCTTGAAGCCTCCAGCGGCCAGGCGCAACAGATCCTCGCCGGCCTCGGCGCGCCGTGCGGCGAGCGTGATGAGCGCGGCGGCGGCCATGTGGGG
>VAUM01000214.1 GCA_005774595.1 Actinomycetota bacterium | reverse complement strand
GGCGTCACGCGCTGCCCGTCGACCGTGCGGCTCACCGCGACCGCCTGCAGCGACTCGACCAGGATGACGATGACGCTGCGGCCCTTCGCCTTGCCGGCGGTCGGCCCGGACGCAACGCCCGAGGGGAACCCGGCGACCTCCTCGACGCGCTTCTGCACGCCGGCCGGGTCGCTCGCGTCCACGGTCACGCGTGACTGCACGCGGCTGCGCGCGAACCGGATCACCTGCGCGTTGAACAGGCCGTGGCGGTAGGCGGCCGATGAGGCATCCGGCGTCGGCTTCACGGTGCCGTAGGCGACGTTGCCGAGCATCGCGAGCGCCGCGACCCACGTGACCGCCTTGCGCGCCGCGCCGGGCATCGCCTGCGCGAAGAAGTCCGGCACGAAGCGCCCCGCGAGCCACAGCAGCGGCAGGTCGGCGAAGACGAGCAGGTACGCCGGACGGAAGAGCTGCGCCACGCTCGCGCCGACGTCGGACAGGTTGCCCGCCCACGCGAGGGACTCGTACGACGGCACGCGCCCGAAGTAGCCCTGATACACGAGCACGGCCGCCAGCAGGGCGGAGATCACGCCGTCGGCCACCAGCGTGCCGACCGCCGTCGGCTGACGCCGCGCGTCGAGCAGCGCGGCGACGAGCAGCACGAAGCACAATTCACCGACGAGGAACGGGACGATGCCCCAGGAGCCGAACGCGACGCGCCGGACGATGAGGACCTTCACCGCGAGGATGACCGTGAGATACGGCAGCGAACGCTTCAGCAGCACGTCGGCGCGCCCCTAGTACGACGGCAGTGCGATGAAGAGGAAGTAGTCCCTCGACCTCAGCTCGATACGGACACCGTACGCGTGCCCGGGTGACATGTCGACCCGGACGGTGTCGCGCACCATCCGCCCGCCGACGTCGGCCGACGCAGCGATCCGGTAGGTGTCGGCGATCGGCGTGAGCGCGGCGCGGAACGTGCCGTCCGCCGCGCTCGACAGACTCGCCACCTGCTGGCCGGTGGAGTCACGCGTCACCACGACGGTCGCGCCGCGGACCGGCTTGCCGGTGTCCTCGACGACGGTGCCGTAGAGCACCATCTCGCCGGCGGTGGCCTGCGTGTCGCTCACCTCGACCGCCATCGACCTGCCGGGCGGGGTGAGGATCAGGCTCGCGATACCGAGCACGATGAGCACGGAAGCCCCCGTGAGCACGACGTCCAGCACCACGGCGCGCGTGCGCCTCTTGCGGTCACCCGCCCGTCTGTCGACCCGTGGCGTCACTCGCCCCTCCTTCACGGCAGCACCGCCGCGATCTGGCCCTGCGCGGCGTCGGACACCGCGACCGTCCCTCCATATATCGTCACTTCGTCGACCAGCCCTGAGTCCGCCCAGCCCTCGAGCGAGGTGCGTGACGAGGCGTTCAGCGACGCGGTCTCGGTCAGCAGCAGCATGCCGCCCCAGTGCCCGATGGCCGGCCCGCCCACCACGGCGTCAGGGAATCTCGTGCCACACACGAACCCGATGCGATCGGGCATCGCGAGGTAGTGCGAGACGGCGTATCCGTCGATCAGCGTAGCGGTCTCGTAGCGGGTCGGCCCGCCCAGGCGCACCACGTCCGGCCCGAACGCCAGGCCTTCGATCTGCGTGGCGACGGCCGCCGGGACCGCGCCGGTCCCGCCGGCCACGATGATGGTGGCCGGGCTCGCCGCGTTCAGCGAGGCGCGCACGGTGGTCGGCAGGCCGGAGGACCGGGTCAGCAGCACCGGGTACGCGTGCTGGTACGCGATCGGCGAGACGGACAGCGCGTCCGGGTAGAGGTCCCCGCGCGCCACGAACGCGAGCGGGGGCGCGGTCGCGCGAAGGCCGAGCACCGCGTTCGCGACCACCGCCGACGTGTCGTACCGGTCGGCCCCCGCATACCGGTAGGTCGCGTAGCCGAGGGCGTCGAGCTGGTCTCGGATCGCCTCGGACACGGCCGCGGACCCGCCCACGATGTGCACGTCCGTGACGCCGAGCCGCTCGAGTTCGGGCACCACCCCGGCGGGCAGCGACGCCACCGGCGTGAGCAGGACGGGGCAGCCGAGGATGCCGGCCAGGCCGGAAGCGGCCAGCGCGTCCGGGAACTTCTCGCCGGTGGCGAGCACCGCGTCGCGTGACGTCCCGGCCGGGTACGACTGCGCGGATGCCGCGATGGCGGTCTCGTAGCGCGTCGCGCCGGCGGCGCGGCCGATCGTCGGGGTCGAGGTCGCCGGCGCGATCGTCCAGGTGGCCGTGTACGCGCCGGAGCCGAGGCCGCAGTAGACGTGCAGGTAGTACGTGCCGGCCTGCGCGCAGTCGAACTCCAGCTGCTCGGGATAGGTCACCCCGACGGACGCCGCCGCCAGGTCGAACTCGTCGAGGGACTGCGCGGTGGGCCACAGCAGGAACAGGTCGATGTCCGTGCCGGCCGCGCCCGTCACCTCGACCGACAGCCGGTCGCCCGGCGCCAGCGCGACCGAGAACGCATCCGACGGGTCGGTCGATGCGTTCAACGTGCCCGCTATCGGCGACGCGGGGATCGGCGTGCTCGTGATGGCCGCGGCGCGGAGCCGGGCTGTGGAGACGGTGCGCTTGGGGCCCGGGGCAGCAGGCGCCGCATGCACGCTCGCCGAGGCCGACGCCCACAGCGCGAGCGCGACCGCGAACGCCGACAGCGCCCGCATCACCGCCGGCCGGCCGAGGGCGACCACGCGCGCGCCCACGTCACACCGCCGCTTCCGACCGCACACGCGCGGTCTTCGCCCACCCGTCGCGCCGCGTGGCGATGCGCCACAACGCCCAGGTCTGCGAGAGCAGCATCGTGTACGTGTACGCCGTGAAGATCGCGGCGATCGCGGGCAGCCAGCGGCCCTTGAACGGGTCCAGCGAGCGGGCCTGGTACGAGATGATGAAGACGGACAGCGGGGCGATTGACAGCAGGAACTTGATCGTGGTCCGGACCGACTCGTCGGAGATCGTGTGCAGGAACCGCGACTCGACCAGAACGAGGTCCGCGCCGGCCAGCACGCCGAACAGCGGGCCGGCGGCGACGAGCCACACGTAGCAGCCCAGGAACAGGTAGATGAGCAGGTCGAGGCGGGTGGCCCACGGAACGTTCCTCGCGCGCGCGAGGTGCGGCGCATGCGTCCAGCACTGGTAGTGCCCCTGGATCCAGCGCGTGCGCTGACGGAACAGCGACTTGAAGTCGAGCACCGCCTGCTGGGCGACCCACGCCGACAGGCAGAACCGGATGCGCCAACCGTTGCGCGTGAGCGTCAGGCCGAGGTCCAGGTCCTCGGTCAGGCAGTCCGACCACGGGGCGTCGCCGACGCTCTGCAGCGCCGAGAGCCGGGTGAACTGCCCGTTGC
>VAUM01000213.1 GCA_005774595.1 Actinomycetota bacterium | reverse complement strand
TCCGCGAGGCGGTGCGGTCCACGCGGCGCCCCGAGGTCATCGGCGACATCGGGGTGTTCGGCGGGCTGTTCTCCGCGGCCGCGTTCAAGGGCATGGCGGATCCGGTGCTCGTCTCGGGCACGGACGGCGTCGGCACCAAGATCGAGCTCGCGAAGCTGCTCGATCGGCACGACACCGTGGGCATCGACCTCGTCGCCATGTGCGCGAACGACATCCTGGTCTCCGGCGCCGAGCCGCTGTTCTTCCTGGACTACGTCGCCGTGGGGCAGCTCGACTCCGAGCGCGTCGCGGCTATCGTCGACGGCGTGGCCGAGGGCTGCCGCCAAGCCGGCTGTGCGCTCGTCGGCGGCGAGATGGCCGAGCACCCGGGGGTCATGGACCCGGACGACTACGACCTGTCCGGCTTCTGCGTGGGCGTCGTCGACCGGCCCGCCATGATCACCGGTGAGGCGATCGCGACAGGCGACGTCATCCTCGGCCTCAGCAGCAGCGGACTGCACAGCAACGGCTTCTCGCTCGTGCGCCGCGTGCTCGTGGAGGACCGCGAGGACGAGCTCGTCCTGCCGCGTGTGGACCTCGGCGGAGCGTCGCTCGGCGAGGCGCTGCTCGCGCCCACGCGCATCTACGTGAAGGCCGTGCTCGACCTGCTGCGCGCGGGTGTGCCGGTGAAGGGCATGGCGCACATCACGGGCGGTGGTATCACGGAGAACCTCGACCGCTGCCTGCCCGACGACGCGGACGCGGTCGTCGCGCGCGGCTCGTGGAAGGCGCCACGCGTCATCGCGCTGGCCGTGGAAGCCGCAGGGCTGCCGGACGAAGAGGCGTACCGGACGTTCAACATGGGCATCGGGCTCGCGCTCGTGCTCGACGCCAAGGCCGCGCCCGACGCGGCCGCGCGCCTGCGCGGTGCCGGCGAGACGGTGTACGAGATCGGGCAGATCGAGCCCGGGAGCGGGGTGGTGAGGTATGTCTGACAGGAAGCTGCGCCTCGGTGTTCTCATCTCGGGCTCCGGCACGAACCTGCAGGCCATCATGGATGCGTGTTCGGCGGGTTCGCTCGCCGCCGAGGTCGTCGTCGTCATCTCGAACAAGGAGGCGGCGTACGGGCTCGAGCGCGCGCGCAAGGCGCACATCGACGCGGTGTTCGTCGACCGCACCGCCTACACCACCATGGCCGAGTACAACCTCACCATCCGTGACGTGCTCAAGGCTCACGAGGTCGACTACGTCGTGATGGCCGGCTACATGCGGCTGCTCGGCCGTGAAGTACTCGCCGAGTATCCGATGCGCGTGCTCAACATCCACCCGGCGCTGCTGCCCTCGTTCCCGGGCGCGTCGGGGCTGCACGACGCGTGGGAGTACGGCGTGAAGGTCACCGGCGTGACGGTCCACTTCGCCGACGAGCGCTTCGACGCCGGCCCGGTCATCGCCCAGGAGGCCGTGGAGATCCGCGAGGACGACACGATCGAGTCCGTGGAGGCGCGCATCCACGAGGCCGAGTACCGACTCTACCCGCGCGCGCTGCAGTGGCTGGCCGAGGGGCGCGTCAGCGTCGAGGGGCGACGCGTCCGCATCTCATGATCGACTTGCTCGGCGATACCGGTGGCCCGCCCGTCTCCCTGCGCGAGACCTGCCGCGTCGTTGAGGGCGGGATCCCGCTGTGGCGATGGCACCGCGCGCGGCTCGAGGCCGGCGGCTGTTCCGAGTCGATGCTCATCTGCGCCGAACTCACCGCCTTCCCGCTCGCCGGCGAGTACGAGGACGCCCGGCCCGGGCAGCGCGTGCGCCTCTCGCTCTCGGTGGGCACGGACGGCGAGGCCGCAGCGAGCGTCTCTCGGGAGCTGTCGTCGCTCGACGTGGTCGGCGGTCCGGTGTGCGTGCGCGTGGATGTCGACGGAGCGCCCGAGCTGCCGCCCGGCGCCGCCAAGCCGCTCGACCGTTCGTTCTGGGACGACGCCCAGCGCGTCGCCTACGCGGCGGATGCCCACCAGGCGGTGCTCGTCGGCCCGGACGGCCTGGTGATCGACGGCGGCACGGCGACCGTCTGGACGGTCGAAGGTGGCGTGCTCGTGACGCCGCCGGCGCCCCCCGCGATCGCGGGCGTCGCGCGCGCGTGGCTGCTCGAGCGCGCGGGAGCGGCGGGCCTGCGAGCGGAAGTCGAGCCGATGCCTTGGGAGCGGTTCGAGGCCGCCGACGAGGCGCTGCTCACCAACGCGTTCGGCGGCGCGGTGGCGGTGCGCGGCCGTGGCGGCCCGGTGTGCGAGCGCGTCGTCGCCGAGTTCGACCGGCTGTGGCGCGAGGGCTGAGCGGCGGGGAGATACATGCCCGAATCTACACCGGAGTGTAGGTTTCTGATCCCTGCTGCGGCACAGAATCTACACTCAAGTGTAGATTTCTCCCCCGATGGCCATTAGAATCCACACCATGAGTGTAGATTCTGAACATCGCCTCGTGTCGATCGGCGTCATCGCGTCGCGCCTCGGCGTGTCGGTGTCATGGGTGCGCAAGCTCACCGACGCCGGACTCCTCCCCAGTGTTCGCACGACGGGCGGGCACCGCCGGTATGACCCTGCCGAGGTCGACGCTGCGTATCGACGCCACGTGGTCGCGCTGCCGCCTCTCGCCTCAGGCGCCGGGACCACGCTCTACTCGGCGCGATCACCACTCGCGGGGCTTGAAGAACACGTCGTGTGGCGTGACGTCATGGCGGTCCTGCCGCCCTCCGTCGAGGAGGCGGCGCGCGGAGTGATCGGGTACGCGCTCACGGAGATGGTGAACAACGCCGTCGATCACTCCGGCGGCTCTGTCGCGGAGGTCGTCGCGCGTCAGCGGGACGACGTGGTGGAGATCGAGGTGCGTGACGATGGGATCGGCGTCTTCGAGCACCTGCGTGTCCACCTGCAGCTGCCCGATGCCGAATCCTCTGTCCTCGAACTGTCGAAGGGCAAGCGCACCACCGATCCCGCGCATCACACGGGGCAGGGCATCTTCTTCACCTCTCGCGCAGTGCGTCTCTTCCGGATCGAGGCCAACGGGATCTCATGGATCGTGGACAACGAGCGGGGGGACCAAGCGGTGGGTGAGTCTTCGGTGGTTGCTGGTACCGTCGTGCGGTTCAGCGTCCCACTTGCGGGCGTCCGCCCGATGCGCGACCTGTTCTGGGAATTCGCGGATGAGGAATTCGAGTTCGCCCGCTCGCGTCCGTCGGTGAGGCTCGCTCAGACCGGGGACCACTTCATCTCGCGGAGCGAGGCGAAGCGTCTGCTCGAGGGGCTCGATCGATTCTCGGACGTCGAGTTGGACTTCGCAGGTGTCCTCGAAGTCGGTCAGGGCTTCGCCGACGAGGTCGTGCGCGTCTGGCCCTCCACACATCCTCGCACGCGACTCACGCCGATGAACATGAGTCCTGCTGTCGAGTTCATGATGCGCAGGGCGGGGG
>VAUM01000212.1 GCA_005774595.1 Actinomycetota bacterium | reverse complement strand
AGACGACGACGAGCGAGCGGCGCTGCACGCGGCTCGCAAGATACCGCATCGCGCGCGCGTAGTCTGGTTCCTCGAGCGCGCCCTCCACACCGTGGAGCGCCTCGAGGGTGGCGAGGAACTGCCGGTGCCCTCGGCGGGGCGGCAGGAACGTCTGCACGTCACGGCCGAAGACGAGCAGGCCGACCTGGTCGCCCATGCGCGTCGCGAGGTACGCCATCAGCAGCGCGGCGTTCACCGAGCGGTCGAGCTTCGTCATCGGCCCGACCACCGGCGTCATGAGCCGGCCGGCGTCGACCGCGAGCACGATGGTCTGCGAGCGCTCCACCTCGTATCGGCGCACGACCGGCTTGCCTCGGCGGGCCGTGGCCTTCCAGTCGACGTCGCGGAAGTCGTCGCCGGGCTGCCAGTCGCGCAGCGACTCGAACTCCGTGCCCGCGCCCGCATACCGCGCGGCGCGCACACCGATCTCGTGCAGCAGGCCGCGGCGCTCGAGCAGCGCGTAGCGGTGCACCGCCTGGATGTCGGGGTAGACGCGTACCTCCTCGCCGATCGGCGCCACCCCCCGCCAGCCGGCGAAGCGTCGCGGCCCGAGCGACAGCACGCCGACGCCGCCGAACCGGAAGGTGCCGCGCGAGGGCGGGGCCAGGTGCAGCGTGCGCTCCTCGGATGCGCGGGGCGCCACGTCGAGCGTGCCGAACGCCCGCTCGCCCTCGAACCCCGGCGGCGGCGTCTCGCGCGCCACGATGCGGGCGACGCGCGCGGACGTGTTGCGCACGCGCAGGGTGACCGGGTTGGGCACGCCGATGGACAGCTTGGGCGGCGTCGCGCGCTCCCACTCGAGCTCGCCCACGCGCACGGCCGCGCGCAAGTCCGCGGCCGCGACGCCCGCGCACACGAGCGCCCACGCGGCCGCGAGCACGGGGGCGAGCGAGCCGGGCAGCAGCACGAGCGGCAGCGCCGGCGCGGCGAGCAGCAGCGCGAAGCGCGGCGTCAGGTGGACTGACGAGAGCGCGCGCAGTATGCCGGGCCGCTCGCTCACCGCGGGACGGGCACCTGGCTCAGGACCTCGGCGAGGACGGCGTCGGTGTCGGCGCCCTCGATCTCGACCTCGGGCTGGAGCAGGAGGCGGTGGCGCAGGCATGCCGGCGCGAGCGTCTTCACGTCGTCGGGTGTGACGAACGCGCGACCGCGCAAGAGCGCGTGCGCCTTGGCGGCCACCAGCAGCGAGACCGCGGCCCGCGGCGAGGCGCCGAGCGTGACCGAGACGTGCCCGCGGGTGGCTCGCGCGATGGCGGCGACGTACGCGACGACGCCGTCGTCCACGGTGACCCCGTCGAGCGCCGCACGGGCGGCGGCGATGTCGGCCGTGGACGCGACCGCGCGCAGGCCCAGCGCCGCGAGGTCCGCCAGCTCGAGTCCGCCGACGTGCCGGCGCAGTATCTCGGACTCCTCGTCGACGCTCGGATAGCTGACGACGAGTTTCTGCTGGAAGCGGTCGAGCTGCGCCTCAGGCAGCGGGTACGTGCCCTCGTACTCGACCGGGTTCTGCGTCGCGATGACCATGAACGGGTCGGGCAACGCGTGCGTCGTGCCGTCGATGGTGACCTGCCGCTCCTGCATCGCCTCGAGCAGGGCCGACTGGGTCTTCGGCGGCGTGCGGTTGATCTCGTCGGCGAGCACGAGGTTGGCGAAGACCGGCCCGCGGCGCAAGACGAACTCACCGTTCGACGCGTCGTAGACGCTGGTGCCGACGACGTCGGCGGGCATCAGGTCGGGCGAGAACTGGATGCGCTTGAAGGTCGCGTCGAGCGCGTGCGCGAGCGAGCGCGCAACGAGCGTCTTCGCGGTGCCCGGCACGCCTTCGAGCAGCACGTGCCCGCCGGTCAGCAGGCCGATCAGCAGCCCGTCGACGGCCGCGTCCTGGCCGACGACCGCCTTCGCGACCTCCACACGCACGGCTTCGGCAAGCCGCACCACCTGGTTCGCGTCGCTCATCTTGTCTCTCGTCCTTCCGTCTCGCATCTGACACGGCGCAGCTGGGCGGCAGCGCCGAGGAACTCCTGCGTGGTCATGGTCTCGCGGGCGCGCAGGGCACGGGACGCGCCGAGCGCGCCGGCGGCCTCGGGTGTGCGCGAGAGACCCGCCGCGGTGGTGCCCCAGCGGCGCGCGAGCGCGCGAGCGAGCCCGTCCTCGAGCGCCTCGAGCGCGTGCGCCCGGGCGCCGGCGCGCCGATACAGCTCGGCGAGCGAGTCGATGTAAGCGGTGGTGCGCGCCGCGGGGACCTCGCGTTCCTCGACCGGCGGGCCCACACGCTGGGCGCGCGAGACCACGAGCGCGAGTGCCGCGATCAGCAGCAGCACGACGCCGGTGCGCCCGCCGCTGCCGAGGCGGTCCCACGCGCCGCCACCCTTCGCAAAGCCGTGGTGGTACTCGTCGAAGAAGACCGGGCCGGGCACGGAAGCCAGCAGGCGCACCGCGAAGTCGCCGTCGTCGGCGCGCGCGAGGCCCGCGTTCGACAGCGGCAGCGCATCGGCAAGCCAGACGACCTCGCCAGCGCCGAAGGTGCGCGACACGAGCAGCGCGCCCGAGCCGTCGCGGAACGTGGTCACCCACCCGGGGTCGGCCGAGATGTCGAGACGCGCCTCGTCGAACGCGACCTGGGTGACACCGGTGACGAACCGCGTCTGCTGGACCGGCGTGAGCGTGGCGGGCTTCGCCGAGGCGCGCGAGACACCCGTGGCCTGTGCGACCGTGTCGGCGAGCGTGCCGGCGCTCAGGCCCGCGAGCACGAGCCGCCCGCCGCCCTCGACCCAGTGCGCGAGCCGCTCGGCCTCGGCGTCGGTCGACTCGGCGGCGAGGCCTTCCGGCGCGGCGATCACGAGCGTGCCGGTGGCCGGGAGCGTCTCGAACTGCTGGAGCGTGCGCACGTCGGCGCCGAGCGCACTCAGGTAGCGGTACGCGGTCCTGAGGCCCTCCGGCTGAGCCGAGAACGTCGAACCCGGCGGCGCCTCGACGTAGTAGAACTCGCGCGACAGGTAGACGGCGAGCGCGTAGCCCGCAGTCAGCGCGATCGCGAGCACGACCGCGAGCACGGTGGTGGTGTCGAAGCGAAGGCGCCAGCGGACGGGGCGCGCGCTGGCGACGGCGCGGTCTGCGGGGCTCATGGCCGCATCTCCCCGACCTCGGCGAGCGTGCGCTCGTACGCGCCGCGCGCGCCGGCGTAGCCATCCTCGCCGGGCTCGACGTGGCCGTACCAGGCCAGCTCGAACGCGCCGGTGAGCTCGGACAGCGGTGGTGCCACCGGCGGCGCGGCGCGGGACACGTCGGCGAGCAGCTCGCCGTCGGTCCGCGTGCGCGTCTGCGGCACGACGCCGCGCTCCACGAGCGTGCGGGCCGCGCCGCCGAACAGCGCACGCACGGCGTCGCGCGTGCGGCCGGACGC
>VAUM01000211.1 GCA_005774595.1 Actinomycetota bacterium | reverse complement strand
CCTTCCCGAGATCGACGTCGTCGAGGGCTGCCGCTACTCGTGCGACCCGGCGGATCCGGGCTCGCGGTGCGAGGAGTGCCGCGAGCGCCGCAAGGCCGGGACGCTGCCGAAGGAGAAGCGCCGCCCGCGCGTCGTCGACCTGCCCGTCTCGGCCACCGAGGACCGGCTTGTGGGGACTCTGCACCTCGAGCACGCGCTCAAGCACGGCGAGCGCGTCTTCGAGCCCGGGCTGCTCGCTGACGCCAACCGCGGCATCCTGTACGTCGACGAGGTCAACCTGCTCGACGACCACCTCGTCGACACGCTGCTCGACGCGGCGGCCATGGCCGTGAACACCGTCGAGCGCGAAGGCGTCTCCTTCGTGCACCCGGCGCGCTTCATCCTCGTGGGCACCATGAACCCCGAGGAGGGCGAGGTCAGGCCCCAGCTGCTCGATAGGTTCGGCCTGTGCGTCGAGGTCGAGGGCATCGCCGACCCCGCGCAGCGCGTCGAGATCGTGAAGCGGCGTCACGCGTTCGAGTCCGACCCCGGTGCGTTCGCCCGTCGCTTCGCCGACGAGGAAGCCGGCCTCGAGCTGCTGCTCAAGCACTCCCGCGTGCGCCTGCCGTCGGTGCCGCCGTCGGACGAGGTGCTCGGGCTCATCGCCGAGATCTGCTCGCGCCTCGGCGTCGATGGTCATCGCGCGGACCTGACGATGGCGCGAGCGGCCGCGGCCGCCGCGGCACTCGATGGCCGCTCCGAGGCGAGCATCGCCGACGTCCGCGAGGTCGCTCCGCTCGTGCTTGCGCACCGCATGCGGCGCGCGCCGTTCGAGGACGCGGCCTACGACCACGAGACCGTGGAGAGCGTCATCGCCTCCGCGTCGCCGGGATCGGGCGAGGGCGACCCGCCGCCTCCGGCATCCGAGAACGGCGGGCCGGCTGACGGCGACGGCGCGACGGTGATCGCGATCGGCTCGGCGGAGGACGCGGGGCCGGGCGCCGAGCCCGTGAGCGCGAGGCTCGCCGCTCCGCTCGATCGTACGCGCCGCGCTCACAGCGGCAAGCGCCAGGAGACCACGAGCGACGACGGCCGCGGCCGCTACGTCCGCGCCGAGCCCGCCAAGGCCGGCGCGCCGGTCGACCTCGCGCTGGACGCGACCATCCGCGCGGCGGCGCCGTTCCAGGCCGGGCGCGAGGGTGAAATGGCCGTCCGCATCGAGCCGCAGGACATCCGCACGAAGGTGCGCAAGCGGCGCGTCGGGGCCTCGATCGTGTTCTGCGTGGACGCGAGCGGCTCGATGGGCGCCGCGAGCCGCATGGAGACCGCCAAGGCCGCGGTGCTGGAGCTCTTGGTCGAGGCGTACCAGCGCCGTGACCGGGTGGGCGTGGTCTCGTTCCGCGGTGAGGACGCCGAAGTGCTGCTCCCGCCGACCCAGAGCGTCGAGCTCGCCCAGCTCAAGCTTCGCTCGATGCCGACGGGGGGAGCGACGCCCCTCGCGCACGGCATCGTGTCATCGCTCGAGCTGCTCGAAGGCGAGGTCAGGCGCAATGCCGACACCGTGCCGTGGCTCGTCCTCGTGACCGACGGCCGCGCGAACGTGGGGATCAGAGGGGGGCTCGGGAGCGAGGACGCGCGCGCCGCCGCCACCCGGGTGAAGGCGTCCGCCGTCCACGCGCTCGTCATCGACACGGACAGCGCCGTGCTCGGGGGCGCTGCACGCGATCTCGCACGCGCGGCGGGGGCAGAGTACGTGCGGCTCGGCCACTTCGACGGAGCATCCGTCGCAGGTGCCGTCAGGGAGCGTCTCGAGGCCATCTGACCTGTTCAGGTGTGCTAAGATTCGGCTGTTCGGCGACCGCCCCTGGGACGGTCGTTTCGGCACGGATGGAGGGATTCTCGTGCACATGAACCGGGTCCTCAAGTTCTGGGTCTGCCTCGTGGTATCCGTGCTGATCTCGCCGCTGCCGGCGTTCGCATCGCAGTTGACGACGTACACGGCTGCGTTCACGGAGGTCAAGCTCGTGGAGAGCTTCGACGCTGAGACCGAGTCCCCGGGCAAGGGGAACCCGCTCGACGGGGTCGACTGGATCCACCAGCAGGTGCCGTATGTCGCATTCCGCGCGTACTCGGACCCCGCCGACCCCGACGGGTCCTACTACGACTCCGGGCTCCCGCTCGCGGGCTTCGCGTACAACGTCGATCGCTCCGCGCTGTCGACACCGGTCGTGCCCTACGCGGGGATGAGCCCGCCGATGGCGTTGCGCACCGTGCCCTTCCAGTACACGCTGCCGCCCGAGAAGTGGGACATGACCGACTTCTGGCCCGTCCTGTATGAGGAGACCGGGATGCCGGGCCTCGACATCCTCGGCTGGGAGCAGCTGGGTGCGTACGGCTTCTGGATGCCCGGGATGTACTACCCCTACGAGGGCCCTTGGGCGTTGCACGCGAAGTCCGTCGGAGCGTGGGCGGGGAGCGAGGCGTCTGCCAGCGGTGTCACGTCCCACTACTACTTCGGCCTCGACGTCACGCCACCGAGGGGACTGGACAACTTCCATGCCGCAGACGGCACGGCGAGCGTGATCCCCCGCGCGGTGCGCACCTTCATCTGGGACAACCCGTGCTCGACGAGTCTGGTCGCCACCGGCTACGACGAGCTGTCAGGTGACTCCCGCTGGGCCGTGTGGGTCAACGGCACGCGCCAGAATCCGCCGGAGGACGCCAACAACGACGGCATCTGGACGAGCGACTTCACCAACACCCTGTGGGCGCCGTATGCGTCCCTCACGATCTCGTCGTTCCATCCCGGCATGAACACGCTCGAGGTCGCGTGCGTCGACTTCGCCGGCAACATCGGACCGCGGACCTCGTACTCGTTCTACTCCGATACCGACACGCCGACCATCTCGATCCTCACGCCGGCGTCGGCCGGCGCGACGCTCGGCCTGACCCCGTTCTTCAGCGTGGACGCCACTGATCGCGCCGGCATCCAGCGCGTTACCTTCTCGGTAGACAGCACCGGCATCGCGACGATGACCGCGGCTCCGTTCGACTATCGCGCGACGCTGTCCACGGCAGCCTACGCCGAGGGCACGCACACGTTCAGCGCGACCGTCACCGACCTATACAACCGCTCTAGGACCGCCACACGCAGCTTCGTGCTCGACTACGACGCCGACGCACCACCCGACCCCTCCAAGCTGTACCAGGAGACGACGATCACGGTGACCGGCCAAGGAGCCGACGGCCTGGGTGTCGCGGGTACGGACGTGATGCACCCGATGTCGTGGTACTCGGGCCTCTATCCGGAGATGTCGTTCCTCACCACCGCGCCGGTCAACGGGTTCGCGTACTGCCTCGACCACACGACCGGCACGCTGCCCGTGATGCCGTCGCCGGGCGCCACAGGCACGGCGTACGCGTCGGCGGCGTCTCTGCCGGCCACGACCGGGAGCGCGGCCCAGGTGCTGCTCCCGGGCGGTTCCCGGGGTGTCGACATCCCGGGG
>VAUM01000210.1 GCA_005774595.1 Actinomycetota bacterium | reverse complement strand
CCGCCGGCAACGACTGCTCGCCCGGCTGGCGGCGCACCGCGAAGGTCTGGCCGGTCACCGAGTCCCACGCGTTGACGTCCATGCCGCCGGCGGCTGCGGTCGCGTACACGACGTAGCGCCCGTCACAGGCGGGCAGCATCTCGCCGTTCGTGGCGCCGGCGATGGTCGACATCACGCCGGTGGACAGGTTCATCACCCGGATGTCGGCGTCACCGCGGCCCACCACCTGGCCCGAGTAGTCCTCCCATGCGACGAGATCCCCTGCGATGACGGGGCGCTTCTTCGGCATGTTGCGACCGGATTCGATGCGGGTCTCGACGCCCGTCGCGAGGTCGAACGAGTAGATGCCGGGGTTGTAGCCGTTGCGATAGTCCTCCCACACGACCCTCGTGCCCCAGATCGACGGGTTGATCTGGTCCTTGGGGTCGGTGCAGACGGGCGTCTCGATGCCCGTGCCGAGGTCGTAGGCGTAGATGTTCGCGGAACCGCCGACGTAGCGGACGAACACGACGGTCGACCCGAAGATGGCAGGCTGGATCTCGTCGGCGGGAGTCGACGCGATGCGCTGCGAGGAGCCGGTCCCGGAGTCGTAGACGACGATGTCGTAGTTGCCGCCCGTGCGGTCGGCGTAGACGACCTTGCCCCCGGACACCACGGGGGATTCGGGCGCCCTGCCTCCGGCGACCACCACCCCGGAGCCTCCGGCCGCGACCGCGACCGCGACGACGCCGGCCACCAGCGCGAACGCGCACAGGGCCGCACCCACCGGGACCGCGTACCGCTTCATGCCGCCCATCGAGGTCTCCCGCCTCCCGAGGCAACGCCAACGGCGCGCGCGTGCGCGCATCCGTCATCGATTATCGCCACATCCCGCGGAGTATACCGTGACGCCCATCACAGAACGGCGCAAGTCGTTCGGGAATCCTCCGCGAATGGCGAGGGGGCGCGTGCGCACGCGCCCCCTCGCTCCGAGATCCCAGGCCGGCTGCGGAATCGCCAGGCTAGGGCAGTATCACCATAGGGTCGTGGCAGTTCGTGCACAGGTCGTCCTCGGTCTCGACGAGCAGCAGCGGGTTCTGCGACTCGTGAGGGAAGACCTGGAACCGCGGGTTGTCCGCCGTGTTCGTGCCGTCCGCGCTCGTGACGGTGTACGTCTCGGCCCAGCCGATCTGCCCTTGCAGCACATCGCCGACGTTGCGCACATCCTCGTGGCACTGCTGGCACAGCGGGTAGTGGCCCACCTGCGCGCCGATGCGGTTGCCCGACCCGTCCGTCGGCATGACGTACGCGTAGTTGTTCTGCCCGAGCCCGGCGGCCACCGAGGTGGCGACGATCGCGGTGCTGGAGGGAGCGTTGGCGCGCGGGTAGTCCTGGTAGAAGTAGTTCGGCGCGGTCGCGGTCGTCTCGGACGGGTGGTTATGGGTCGTCGCGGTGTTGAGCGAACCCTTGTGACACGCCGCGCACCAGTTCGAGCCGTAGCGCGTGACGGTGACGTCCGAGCTGGTCGGCCGCTGTTTGAGCAGCCGGTTGCTCGTGTAGCCGGCGGTGTCGGTGGCGATGCGGCGGCGGTCCCCGGTGAACGACGCGACCGTGCTCTTGTTGTGCGGGCTGTGGCAGTCGATGCACCCCAGCGTCATGTTGACGCCGCCCTCGAACACCACGCCGGTCAGGTCGCCGCCGGTGGAAGGATCGCCGCCCGGGATGGTGCGGGTCGCGTCGACGCGGTGCTTGCTCACCGGGTAGACCCCGCGCGCCAGCAGGGTGCCGTAGACGCCCTGGCCGCCCGTGCCGTCGTGGCAGGTCTCGCACATGTCCGTGACGGTGGCGGTGACCAGCAGCGACGGGCTGGAGATGTTCGTCGGCGTGTCGGCGCCGTGCGTGTTGTGACACGCGGGGCACTTGGTGGTCGAGGTGAGGTAGTTGCCGTGCGGGCCCTGGCGCTCCGTGTCGGTCCCGGCGATCGACACGGTCGTCGTACCGTGGCAGTCGACGCACGCCGCGTAGCTCGGGTCGACGGTGCCCGTCGCCGGATAGGCGAACGCGGGGACGACGGCGGCCAGCACCGCGGCGAACGCTGCGAGCACGATGGCGGTGCGGGACGTCACGTTACAGCTTCGCCTTCCGTCGGGCCGGGCGTGCGTGCGTGGCAACGCAGGCGCGCGCCCGATGGGGCGCACCGCCTCGGATTCTAGCCGCACTCAGATTCGCTAAGCAACCACGGGCGTGCGTGTCCCGATGGAAGGCCGCCGTCACGGGGTCACTTCCCGACGCCCGGCGCCGTCTTGGCGACCAGGCGCACCACCTGCACGCGGTCGTTACCGCGGTCCGCGATCACGACGAGGTCGCCCTCCGTGTCGACGTCGTTCGGGAAGTCGACCTGCCCGGCGAGCGAGCCGCGCGAGCCGAGCCGGTCCGCGATCTTGCCCTCGGGCGTGATGCGGACGATCTCGAAGTCGAACGGGTCCGCGACCAGGATGCTGCCGTCGGTCGTGACCGCGAGACCGCGCGGCAGGCCGAGACCGTCCGGATCCGTCTCGGTCTGGCCGAAGACGACCTGCGTCCCCGCATTCCAGCGCGGCGTCCCGTCCGGGGTGAACGCGGTCACCCGGTTGTGGTTCGAGTCCGACACGTAGATCGTGCCGTCGTCGCCGACCGCGATGCCGTTGGGATGGTCGAGGTCGCCGGGCTGCCCGCCGGGGCGGCCGAACTGGCGGATGAGCCGCCCGTCGGTCGTGAACACGAACACCTGATAGGTGTCGGTCGCGTAGACGAACCCGCCCTTCACGCACACGTCGGTCACGGCGATGCCGAGCCCGTCCGCACCCGACCCGCCGCGCCCGGTGACCTTGCCGGGGTCGGGGAAGCGCCTCAGGAAGCGGACCTTCTCGTCGAAGACCTGGATCTGGTCGTTGCGGAAGTCCGCGACGTAGATGTCGCCGTTCTCGTCGACGTCGATCCCGGTCGGGTAGTTGAGCCGGCCGGGCTTCCAGCTGTACTCGCCGCCGGCGATCGGCTTGGCGACCCCGAACTCGCCGAACTCGAAGAGGTAGCGGCCCTGCCTGCTGAACGCGACGATGCGATTGTTGCCGCTGTCGGCCACGTAGATGCGGCTCTCCGGCCCGTACGCCACGCCGAGCGGGCCGGCGAACCTCGGGCGCGCACCGATGCCGGGGCCACCGATCTCCTTCACGGCCTCGATGCCGTACCGGGGATCTGCTACGTCCGCGCCGGTGGTCCCGAGGTCGCGGTAGAGGAGCCAGACGAGGACGGCGGCGAACACCGCGAGCAGCAGCGCCGCGGTCCACAGGAGCGCGCGGACGGAGACGCGGCGGCGGCGGGGAGCCGCGGCGGGCGGCTCCGGCCCGGCGGGCGGATCCTCGGCCACGGGATCGAGCGGCGCCGTGGCGCCGTCGTCGGCCGCGTCGCTCACCGCGACCCGGTCACCCTCGCGAGGCCGTCCCTGGCCTCCTTCATGTCGGGCACGTACTGC
>VAUM01000209.1 GCA_005774595.1 Actinomycetota bacterium | reverse complement strand
ACCCGTGGATGAGCGCGGGCAGGCAGCGCACGCACACCCACGTCGAGTCGCCCGCGGTGCGCACCGGCAGCAGCGGGCGCTCGTCCTCCGACGCCCCGCAGCTGAAGCAGTGCTGGGCGATGTAGTTCGCCTTCTTCTCGGCGATGATCGGCTCGGCGGCGGCGTGGTCGAACGGGACCGCCTCGCGCGTCTCGATGGTCAGTGCGCCGGTCGGGCAGACGCCGAGGCAGAACCCGGCGCCGTCGCACAGCTCCTCGTGGATCACGCGCGCCTTGCCGTCGACGATCTGGATGGCGCCTTCCGCGCACGGCGAGACGCACAGGCCGCAGCCGGTGCACAGCTCCTCGTCGATGCGGACGATCTGTCGGGTGACGGTGCTCGTGCTCATCTTCGTGCCCTCTTTCTCGCGTGCCGGCCGGGCACGGCGCCCGGCCTTGGCTGTCGTCTACGCGTCCGCCGACTCCGAGCCGGCGACGCCCTGCATGCCGGCGGCCTGACGCCGTGCGTGCTCCGTGCGCGCGCGGCGCGTGTCGCGCATGTGCTTGAGGCCGTCGATCAGGTACCCGTGCGCCCAGGACCTCGGGCCCGAGTAGCGCATCATCACGCACTGCCACTCCGACTCGGGCGCCGCGTAGCAGTGCGTGTCGCAGTGGGCGCAGAACGGCTTCGGGTCCTTCGCGCAGTAGGCGCGGCGCTTCTCGGCGTATGCCAGGTGCGCCTCGCACTCCTCGCAGACCACGGGCGGATGCGCGCCGTAGACGCCGAGCGACGCGGCGTCGGTGGCCGCCGGGCGGCGGCGCCTGTCGGCATGGTGGCCCTTGCAGTAGATGCCGGTGAAGTCGCCGACGAGCGCGGTGTCGTGGCGCACCCTCGCGTCGGCCATCCTGTGTGCGAACGTCCCGGTCATCCGAGCGCCTCCTTCCGCCGTCGAGGCGCACGCTACCCCGCGGGTGCGCTATCGTTCCTTGACGACGGTCAAGTCCGCACGAAGGAGCGCCGCGACCGTGCCCGACGCCCGCCCCGAGGTCCTCGAGACCCTGCGCGCCTGCCGCCTGTGGCGGTCGGCGAGCGACGCCGCGGTCGCACGCCTGGGCGCCGTTGCGCGCGTCGAGCACGCGGGCGCGGGCGCGCCGCTCGTCACCGAGGGGGACGCCGCCCTGCGTCTCGGCGTCGTCATCGCGGGCGCCGCGCGCGCGTACCATCTCGGCGCCGACGGCCGCGAGATCACCTTCGAGGCGTTCGGCCCCGGGCATCCGGTCGCGGCCGTCGCCGCACTCGCGGGCGGGCGCTACCCGGCCAGCATCGACGCCACCGAGGACTCGGCCATCGCGTGGCTCCCGCGAGACGCCGTGCTCGCGCTGCTCGAGACAGAGCCCGGCGTCGCGCGCGACGTGGTGGTGGACCTCGCGACCCGGCTCGTCGGCTTCACCGCGGTCGCGACCACGCTCTCGCTCGACGTGCCGCAGCGCCTCGCGCGCTTCCTGTTCGCGCGCTCGCTCGCGGCGGGCCGCCCGGGCGCGGACGGGCTCGAGGTCGACCTCGGGATGACGAAGGCGGCGCTCGCCACGCAGCTCGGCACGGTGCCCGAGACGCTGTCGCGCGCGCTCGCGCGCCTGCGCGACGACGGGCTCATCACCGTGCGCGGCCGCACCACCGTGCTGCACGACGTGGGCGCGCTGGCACGCCTCGGCGAGGGGTACGAGGAGGGCTAGCCCTCGCCAGCGTCCGCCCGCGCCGCACGCACCGCGGCCGCGCCCTTCTCGAGCGTCCCGGCCATCAGGAAGCCCGCGAGCAGCACGGCGCTGGCCACCATCTCGCCGACGTACAGCCCCGCCGACGCGCCGAGGCGCGCCTGCGAGCCGGCCCACGCGATGATGAGCGTGCCGACGAAGATGAGGACGTTGGCCCAGGCGCGGTAGCGATACTCGCGCTTCGGCATGAACTTGATGACCGACCAGGCCGACCCGCCGAGCAGCAGCAGCGAGCCGGGGATGTTGAACGGCAGCGACATCAGCCGCGGGAAGGTGCCCGACTCGCCGAGCGCCTGGCCGCCGACCACGATGCCGGCCACGAGCTTCGAGGTCACGAGGTCCACGGTCATCGTCCCGTACAGGAACACCGCCAGCAGGACGAGGTTGATGCCGAGGTAGACGTCGCCCCAGATGCGCTTCTTGGTGATGAGGTACAGCGTGCCGTTGCCGAGGAAGCCTACGAGCGAGGCGGCCAGCACGATGTAGAAGCGGTAGACGAGGTGGTCCCAGGACCGGGTCGCCTCGGAGATGGCCTCCATCAGCGCGGCGACCGCGTAGAACAGGAAGCCTACCGCCCACATGAGCTGGTGCATCTTGCGGCGACGCGCGAACTGGACGAGCAGCAGGCCGACGTAGACGAAACCGAGCGCGGCGGTGACGGCGGGCCAGATCCAGCTCGACAGCACGGACTGCATGCGCGCTCCCCTACTGGGCGACGGTCAGGGCGGTCAGCTTCTCGTCGGCCTTGGACGCGGCGGCGCGCGCGGCCTGGTACGCCGCGTTCGGCTCGGTGACGAGCAGGTCGAACGCCTTGGCGATCGCCGCCGACGGCGCGTCGAGCTTCTGGCCGAGCGCCGAGGCCTCCTTCTCGAGCTTGTTGGCCTCCTTGGCCAGCGTGTTGGCCTTGGTCTTGTCGCCGGCGAGCCAGGCGGTGTTGGTCTCCTTGGACTTGTCGAGTGCCTTGAGCTCGTCGTCGGCGTACTCGACGTACAGGCCGAGGCCCGCCTCGGGGAACGAGCTGGCGGCCTGCGCCATGAGCTTGCGGCCCTCGACGACCTTCGCGCGCGCCTGCGCCGTGAGCTTCTCGGACTCTTTGACGCCGGCCTCGGTACGCAGGTTGTACTTGTCGACCGCCGTGTCGGCGATCTTGGCCGCGTCGGTCAGCAGGGTCCAGCCCTGGGCCGAGGGGCCGAGCGCCCCGGCGGCGCCGCGGTTCGCCGCGAGCAGCGGGCCGGCCTTCTCCAGCATCGCGACGCGCGCCTGCGCGGACTCGCGCGCCGCGTCGGCGAGCGGCTGCTGGTCGGAGCGCAGGTCGGCGCGTGCGACGGCGAGCGCGTTCGCGGCGGCCTTGAGGTCGGTGACCGCGCCGGGCATGTCGCGCTCTGCGGCAGCCGCGGTCTCGGCCATCTCGGCGGTCAGCGTGCCGCCGACGACCTGGTCGATGCGCACGACGACGACGTCGGCCTTCTTGAGCAGCCCGAGCCCCTCGCGCAACTTGCCCTCAGCCGCGGCGCGCTTGCTCACCGCGCCGTACCCCATCCAGCCGACGACGCCGGCGACGGCGAGCACGACCACACCCACGACGATCCACACGACCGTCGACGACGGCCCGCCACCGCCGGACCGGCGCGGGCCCGACGCGCGGCCGCCGCCGGACGAGCGCTCGGAACGGCGCGCACGTGACGCCTCGCGGCGCTCCTCGGCGGTCAGGTCCGGGTCGCGATGCGCCTCCGGCGCCTCCGGC
>VAUM01000208.1 GCA_005774595.1 Actinomycetota bacterium | reverse complement strand
GCGTGACTGCGAGCACGAGCGCGGCGAGTGCCGCTGCACCGACCGTCGCGCGGTGCCTCACGCCGCCTCAGTCCCCCTCGCCGCGACGAGAGCACGGGCCCGCGCGAGCAGGTCCATGCCCTCGGCGCGCGCACGAGTGTCGACATACAGCCCGTACCAGGCCAGATGCGTGAACGGCAGCGCGAGCGAAACGGACGTCGCGGACAGCAGGCCCTCGAACGCCTTCCAGCCCCACGACAGCTCGCGGAAGACGGCCTGCGGGTCGCGGATGCTGTCGACGAGCTGGCGGACCGCCGCCGGCGAGTTGAGCGCGCCCTGCACGGCGAAGCTGATGAGCGAGAAGCAGATGAAGAAGCCGAGCACGCGGCCCCACCGGTGCGCGGTCAGGCGCCACGAGCGCCGGATCGAATCGACCACGCCGGCGCCCTCGAGCACCGTGACCGACGGCGCGAGCGCGAGGCGGCACGCCACGTACGGCGCGGGCACGAGCAGCAGCACGACGTACAGCGGGATCGTCACCCACATCGTCAGGGGCGACAGCAGCGCGAACACGATCACCGGGATCATCCCGGCCAGCGCCGAGACGATGTACGTGGCCTCGACCGCCATGAGCGAGAGGACGCTGACGCCCAGCAGGTGCACGTAGCGGCCGCGGCCGGCGCGGAAGACGCCGCGCAGGGTGAGCGTCTCGCCCGCCTGCAGCGCCGGGGCCGAGGCGTACACGCACGCCGCGACGAACATGGTGGCGAGCCAGTAGAGCGGCGAGACCGTGGACGAAAGCGTCGACGGGAGCATGAGCTGGCGGAACGACTCGGGGTCGATCCCACTGCGCCAGTCCCTGATGGTGGGCAGGAACTCGAGGTATCCGCGCATGTAGAACACCTGCGCGATGCTCACGACGAGCGCGGCGGGCCCGGCGACGATCAGCGACGCGGCCGCCAGCGGCTTCCACCCGCGGCGGTACAGGTCTATCGCGCCGTCGAGCAGCGCTCCGATGCCACGCGGCGCAAGCCCGCGGTCCACTTGCGAGGCCTTCCGGTCGCGTCACGCGCGCAAGGTGACCTCGCCGGCGACGATCGCCGTCACACCCTGCGCACCTTCCACGAGAAGCCTACCCCACTCGTCCACCCCGCGAGCGACGCCTTCGGCCACCACCGCGCCGGCCCGGTCGCGCACGGCCACGTCCGCCCCCGCGGTGGCGAGCCGCCGCGAGTACGCATCGCGCACGGGTGCGAAGCCCTCGCCCGCCTCGAGCGGCGCGCACGCCTCGGCGATGCCGTCGAGAACGGCCGCGGCCACCGCCCCGAGGCGCGGGGCGGGATCGAGCGCGTCGGCGAGGTACGCGGCGCCCGGTTCGCGCGCGCCCCCTACGGGCGGGCGCACGTTGATCCCGGCACCGACGACCGCCCACTCGAGCGCGTCGGACTCCGCCGAGACCTCGAGTAGCAGGCCGGCGAGCTTGCCTTCGCCGAGCAGGACATCGTTCGGCCACTTGAGCGCGGGTGCGGCGCCGAGCCGCTCGAGCCCGAGAGCGACGCCGAGCGCGCACGCGAGCGCGAGCGGCGGCGACTCGTGGACGGCGAGCGGCGGGCGCAGCACGGCCGACAGGTAGACCCCGCCGAGTGGCGAGGACCAGGTGCGCCCGAGCCGCCCGCGACCCCCGGTCTGCTCGGACGCGAGCACCACCGTGCCGTCGTGCGCGCCCGCGCGCGCGAGCACCTTCGCGTCGTCGTTCGTCGAGCCGGTCGGCCCGCCGCCTCGCAGGCCCCAACGCGCGGGGTCCTCGAGCAACGGCGCGACCTCGTCGGGCAGCGGCAGGTCGGGCACGGCGAGCAGCCGGTATCCGGACCCGGGGACCGCCTCGATCTCGTAGCCCGCCGCGCATAGCGCCACGACGTGCTTGCGGACTGCTACGCGGCTCACGCCGAGCCGCGCCGCGACCGCCTCGCCAGAGACGCCCGCCGAGCCCGCCTCGCGAAGCGCCGCGAGGACGTCACTGCGGCGCGTCGGCATCGTCAGGCGCATCGAGCTCGAGTGACTCGGCTATCATCTCGAGTTCGCGCTCGGCGCCCAGCTCGGCGAGCTTGCGACGCGTGTAGCGCCGCTTGCCCCACAGCAGGAACGCGATGACGGCCACCGCGAGCAGCAGGCCGAACCAGCTGAACGCGGTCACGATGCGCACGCCGACCTCGTAGTATTCGCCGAGCAGCGCGCCTATGCCGACCATGAGCGACACGTACGTCGCCGCGCCGAGCACCGTCCACGCCTCGAAGACGACGAAGCGCATGCGGCCGGCGCCGGCGAGCGTCGGCGTGATGTTCTTGAACACGGCGATGTAGCGCGCGAAGAAGACCGACTTGTTCCCGTGGCGCTCGAAGAACGTCTCGGCCGCTTCGTAGGTCTCCTCGATGCGGCCCCAGCGCGACGCGATCGCCTCGAACATCGGCCGGCCACCGCGCACGCCGATGACGTACGAGATGTTGGCGCCGATGAGCGTGCCCGCGAACGCGAGCAGCCACACCACGAGCACACTCGGGCCGTCCGGCGTGGTGACGGCGGTGAACGCAGCGGCAGCCACGAGCAGGTCGCCGGGCACGAAGCTGCCGAGGATGAACGTGTTCTCGATGATCGGGAAGACGAACGCGATGAGGTACGCGTGGTCGCGCACGGCCACGAGCAGCAGGTCGAAGAACCAGTCGATGAACTCGATCACGGGCGCTCCTCGTCGAAGTGCGCACGCAGGCCCGCAAGCCCCGTGAACAGCACGGTACGCTCACCGACCGAGCGAGGGAACGGCGCGTCAAGGTCGGCGCAGACGACGAAGTCGGCGCCCTCGGAGTAGCGACGGCGGAAAGCGCGCAGTCCCGCGAGGTCGCCGGCGTTGCGCGACCGCCACTTGCACTCGACCGCGACGGGGGCCCGGCCGCGTCTGATGAGCACGAAGTCCAGCTCGGGGCCCTTCTTCGCTCGCCAGTAGCGCACCTCGACGTCCGGCAGGCGCGCCTGGATCTCGTTCAGCACGTAGTGCTCCCAGAGCCTGCCGAGGTCCTCGTCGCGCGCCTCGCGCCACCCGGACGCCCACCGTACGAAACCGGTATCGAAGCCGTAGACCTTCGGCGCCGAGACGATCTCCGTGGTCCGCCGGGTGGAGAACGGCGGGACGATGCTCGCGACACCGGTCACCGCGAGCGCCTCCAGGTGGTTCGCGATGGTGGTGCGGCTCACCTCGCAGGCCTCCGCGAACGCCGTGGCCTCGAACATCCCGCCGCTGCGCGCGAGCACGAGCTCCACGAACCTCACGAACGCAGCCCGCTGCTGGATGCGGAAGAGCTCCTGCACGTCGCGCGCCCAGTATGAGCTCAGCCACTCGGCGCAGTCGGCGTCGGCGTCCACCGGATCCTGGAGGAAGAACGGGGGCAGCCCGCCGCGCCACAGCCGCTGCTCGAGCGACCCGCCGAAGGCCGCGAGGTCCTCCGAGATCATCGGTGTGAGCCAGACCGACTCCTTGCGCC
>VAUM01000207.1 GCA_005774595.1 Actinomycetota bacterium | reverse complement strand
AACCTGCATCGTGCAGACCCCGGACCTCTGCCGTCAACTGCTCGTCGGTGAAACCCTTCGCGGTGATCGCCGCGGACGGGCACATCGCGACGCACGTGCCGCACCCGTGACACAGCAGTTCGTTGACCACGGCGCGCCGCTTCTCGGCGTCGAACGAGACCGCCTTGTACGGGCAGGAGAGCACGCACAGCGCACACCCGCCGCACAGGTCCTCGTCCACGACCGCGACGGTCGCCTCGCGCACGAGCATCCGTCCCTCGACAAGCGTCGAGAGCACCGCGCCCGCGGCGGCGGCCCCGTGAGTGGTCGCCGAGGTCACGTCCGAAGGCGCGGCCGCGGAGCCCGCGACGAGGATGCCGCCCACGCGCGTGCGGAACGCGTCGAGCCGGCGGTTCTCGGGCAGGACGAAGCCGGCCCCGTCGACCGGCACGCCGAGGATCGCCGCGAGTGTCTCGGCGCCCGCGGTGCCGGCCTGCGGCGGCGCGCCCACCACGAGGTCCGCGTGCAGGCGTTGCTCGGCGCCGCCCGCGGTCCACACGACGTCGGCGCCGGACGCGCCCGGCTCGATGCGCAGCGCGTCACCGGGGCCCAGGGCGATCGTCTCGAGGTTCGCGGGCCGCTTGGCGTCGAGCGTCAGCGAGCGGACCGAATCGCCGCCGAGGACCTCGTCGAAGGTGAACTCCACCATGCGGGCGTCCGGATGCTTGGAGCCGAACTCGTGCGCCTGCTTGGCGAGCGTCTGGCAGCACGTGCGCGAACAGGCGACCGCCGGCGCGGTGCCGTCGGACGCGCAGCAGCGCACGAACGCGATCGTCTGCGGCACGGCGGCCCCGGGCAGGTGCGCCTCGCCGCCGGTGGGACCGTCGGGGTTGAGCAGCCGCTCGAACTCGTAGGTCGTCAGAACGGCCGGCGCGTCGAACGCGCCTCCCGCCGCGACCGTGAGTTCCGCCCCGGTGGCGATGATGACCGCTCCGGCGGCCCGCTCGACCTCGCTGGCCTCCTGGGCCAGGTCGATGGCGCCGAACGGGCAGGCGCCCTGGCACAGCTCGCAGTCGCCGCCGTTGAAGCGGATACAGGCCGACTCGTCGAGCGCCGAGGCGTTCGGCAGCGCGCCCGGATACGGCACCCCGATCGCCTTGCGCTCGACCATGCCGCCCTCACGCGCGTCGGGCGCCGAGGCCGGGCAGGCCTCCGTGCAGGTGTGACACGCGTAGCACGCCTCCGGGTCAACGTGGCGCGGGCGCACGCGGATGCGCGCGGTGAAGTTGCCGAGGTACCCGACGAGCTCCACGACCTCGGCGCCGGTGAGCACCTCGACGTTCTCGTGGTGCAGCACCTCATCGACGAGCGGCTCGAGCAGGCACGGCGCACAGTCCATGTCCGGGAAGAGTTCGCCGATCAGCACCGTCGTGCCGCCGACGGCGTGGTCGCGCTCGACGAGCGTCACCTGCCGCCCGGCGTCGGCGAGCAGCCTTGCCGCCGTCATCCCCGCGACGCCGGCGCCGATCACGACCGCGCTGCCGAGGCACTCGACCTCCGGCGCGGTCAGGCCCTCGTTCTCCAGCGCGCGGGCCACGGCGGCCGCCACCAGGTGCTTCGCCTTGGTCGTCGCCTGCTCGCGATCGGGCGTGACCCACGCGCACTGTTCCCGGATGTTCGCGCGCGCGGCGAGGTACGGGTTGACGCCCGCGTCCTCGCACGCCTTCGCGAGCGTCTCGGCATGCTCGCGCGGAGTGCAGGCGGCGAAGACGGGACGCAGGTCCGGGTCCTTGGCGAGGCGCTCGGCGAGCCAGACGCGCCCTTCCGGCGAGCACAGCGTGCCGTACCGTTCGACCGCCGCGACTCCGGGCATGTCGGCCGCGGCCGCGGCGAGCGCGTCGAGGTCGACGAGGTCGCGGATGATCGGGCCGCACTCGCACAGGAAGACGAGCGCCCGGGGCTCCTCGGTCACCTCGTCACCTCCCCGCTGCGCGCGTCGAAGTGCTCGAGCGAGCCGTCGGCCAGCCTGCGGACCGACGCTGCGAGCGCGCCGTCCGCACCGAACGCGCGGACCTCGAGCGGGCCCGCGCCCGGCAGCGAGTGCGTGGCGCAGCCGAAGCACGGGTCGTAGGCGCGGAACGCCATCTCGATGCGGTTCATCACGCCCTCGGTCAGCTCGGCGCCGGGCTTGACGAGCGCCGCGGCGGCCTTGGCGACCGAGAGCTGGATCGCAGGGTAGTTGTACGTCGTGCCGACGATGAGGTTCACGCGCTGGACGATGCCGTTCTCGTCGGTGACGTAGTGGTGCGTGAGCAGCCCGCGCGGCGCCTCGACGGTGCCCACGCCCTCGCGCGGCGTCTGAGTCGGGACCGTCCGCACGTCCGGGTCGATGAGCAGCGGGTCAGCCGCGTAGCGCACGACGAGCTCGGCGGCCTGCATCATCTCGATGAGCCGCGCCCAGTGGTAGGCGAAGGTCTGGTGCACCGGGCCGTCGCCGAGCGTGGCGAAGAAGCGCTCGTACGCCTCCTGCGCGCGCGGGGTCTGCATGCCCTTCGCTGCATTGATCGTCCCGAGCGGGCCGGTGCGAACCACCGCGCCGGAGGTCTCGTCGGTCAGCCCCTGCCAGCCGAGCTGCTTCAGGTACGGGAACTTGAGGTAGCTCCACGGCTCGACGTGCTCGGACCAGTGGTCGAGGTAGTCGGCCGGGTCGTACCAGGCCAGCTCGGCGCCGTCGGGCCCGACCACGCGGACGCGGCCGTCGTATGGGTCGGGCTGGCCGTCGTCGTTCAGCAGGCCGAGGTACGCCGTGCGCGAGGTGTACGCCTCGGACAGGATGAGCGAGCGCATCCCGTCGTTCGCGAGGATGCGGTCGAAGACCTTCTGGGCGAGCCGCGCGAACTCGACCATGAACGCGCCGATCTCACGGATGCGCGCGGCCTCCTCGGCCGAGACCGCCTTGGACTGGCCGCCCGGGATCATGCCGACCGCGTGCACGGTCCGCCCGCCGAGGATGCGCGCGACCTCGTGCGCCTCCTTGCGCATCCTGATGACGAGCCCGCCGACCTCGACGCCGACGCGCTTGATGACGCCGATGACGTTGCGCTCGGCCGGGTCGGCGTCGGGTCCGACGACGAAGTCGGGGCCGCCGAGCGCGAAGAAGTGCGTGGCGTGGTCGCCGGCGGTGAACGCGTTGTACTGGAGCCGGCGGATGAGCTCGGCCGCCGGCGGGATCTGCACGCCGTAGACGGCGTCGCACGCCTTGGCCGCGGCGGCGTGGTGGGCCTCGGGGCAGACGCCGCAGATGCGCGGCGTGATCAGCGGCAACTCCTCGACCGGGCGGCCCTCGAGGAACTTCTCGAAGCCGCGCAGCTCGGGGATGACGAGGTGCGCGCGCTCGACGGCGCCGGCGTCATCCAGGTACAGGTCGATGCGGCCGTGGCCCTCGAGCCGCGTGATGGGATCGATCGACAGGCGCTTGCCCACAGGCTCACTCACCTCCGCCCAGGTGCTCGGCCTCGCGCCCGGTGTCGGGGAAGCCGAAGTCCGGG